>JALUWC010000449.1 GCA_027019885.1 Geoglobus sp. | reverse complement strand
TGGGTGGGTGATTGGAAAATACAGGGTTGACGTTTATGCTTTTGACGTTCTCAACAGCACTGCCACCTACAGCAATTACAGATCATTTTTTGATGAGCTGATAAAGGAGGGGAAGGCAACAATCCAGGTTTTCGAGCTACCGAGAGATAAAGTAGATTACCTCAAAAAGGAAATAAAATTCAATCTGGTTAAAGATATTAAGCCAGAAATAATTCTGTTTGATTCTGGCCTGAAAGCTTCTGTTCTTCCAGAGGGTATGAATAACACACTCGGTGTAAGTGTTTTCAATAACGGAAACAAAAAGGTTGATTTTTATCTAAATCTCCTGATTGATGGAAATTTCTTCTCAAAAACAAGGATTGAGCTCTCACCCTACGAGTCAACCAGGGTGGAATTCTCCATTCCACAGCTTAAAATAGGAGACCACAGGATTGATTTGGCGCCTGAATGGACAAATTACATAGAAGAAAGCACGCTTCCTGTGTATGTTAAGCCGTATCTTTTTTCAAAACCTCTCATGATAGGCAATTACAGTAACGGAACGATCATTCTGTCTCCTGATAATTACATTCTGGGAAGTGGAGGGGTTGCCGGTTCTGATGGAAAAAAGCCAGCTTTCAATTCAGAGAAGAAATATGATATGAACAGAGACAGTGCTGCAAAGACTCTGACGAATGTCATAGCTTATTTGTGGAAAAACAAAAAGCATGGGGATGTGTTGAACATCGGGCTTTACTATAAAAGCGATTTAAGAGCAGATGAACTTTTGAGCAATCTGGTTGAATATATGAAGAAGCTTAATGGAGCACCAGTCAAATATGCAGGAGTGGTATCTGACTATGAGCTTGAAAAGGTGGATTTGCTTGTTTACGTTACTGGTTCTCCTGACATGAGTGGAGTGGAGGAATATATCAAAAATGGAGGGGCCGTCTTTGTGGATTTGAGCGATTATTACTTCGATTATGCACCAATTGTTCAGAAGTATGATCTTGAGAAGGCAACAGTACTGCAGAAGACATTCTACGACTTCACGACGATAAACAAAACTGTTTCAATAAAGCTAAAAACAGAGCTCAAGTTGCCTCCTGAGCTGAAATATTCGAACCTTACTGTGAGTGACTTTATAGTTGATGTTGGGAAACCTGTTAAGATATCCTTCGATGTGAAAAATGAGGGTGGAGCGGGAGTTGCTCAGGTGCTTGTGAAAATAAATGATGTTGCGGCATTTAACCAGTCGCTCAAGATATTTCAGGGGGAAAAGAGACACATCGAATTTGAATACGTTCCCAGGGAGGAAGGTTCCTATAAGGTTTTACTTGATGGTACTTCAATTTCCAAGGTGTTTTTTGCCAAGAATGTGACAAAAGAAGTCAAGGTGACCCCAACTCCAGCTGAGAAGAAACCCGTAAAAAGGAGTGCAACTCTGATAACAGCTCTTTCAGGGTTTCTGGCTGTTCTGATAATTCTCAGAATGTATTTGAGAAGATGAGGTCTGATTACGAGATTAAGGTACAGAAGGAGTTGAAAAGAGGAAATTGGAATCCTGTCAAAATATCCAGCAAAACTGGGATACCCGTGGAAATCGTCAGGGCAATAGTAGAGAATTACAGCGATTTTAACGATAGCAGTGGTGAG
>JALUWC010000448.1 GCA_027019885.1 Geoglobus sp. | reverse complement strand
TGGATCAATCTCGCCATCCATCAGCTTTTTCCAGCTGGAGTACTTTCCTCTGAATTCAAACGCCGGCTTTACCTCTGACGGATCGCCAACAACAAATCCATCCCTTGCCTTTCCATGATAGAGGTCAAGATAAACGTGCATTGGCTTTTCAAGCCCCTCATCTGGCTCCACAACAAAAAGAAAATCTCCTTCCCAGTCTTTTGCAGCATTTTCGTACTCCCTGCTTTGATTGAGAAGTTTCATGTATTCTTTAACCCACTCCTCAGAAAAAAGCTCTGGCATAGGCTTATTTGATTTCGTAAATTATTAAATTTGACGGTTGGACATCTTTTGGGTCAGCGGCCAGTCAGAATCGCAGTCAAAGGCCAGAGATCATTAAGGTGTTTGACAGATATGCGGACACTGAATGCTGTTGAAAAACTACGCTGAACAAAAGATTAAATTTCCCTCTGACAAAACTCAACTCGTGATAGCCCGAAAGGTTGCCAGAAATGCAGTATACAACAGTTCTGCGACACTTATCGGTAATGTATCCGGGCTGATAATAACTGTGTTCCTGGCGAGAGCTCTTGGACCGGATAATTTTGGAATATACTCCCTGAGCATTTCAATCGCATTTCTTGTTCTGGTGTTCACCGATCTGGGAATTAATCAGACGGTGATAAGATATGTTTCATTTGCTCTGGGTAAGAACAATCTGCCCATGCTCAGAGGGTACATCAGAGAACTTGCAAAGATGAAAATTGTTCTGATGACGATATCCGCATTCTCTCTGTTTACTCTTTCAGGGCATCTCGCGGTTTATGCATTTCATGATGAGAGGCTGACGATTCCAATAAAAATTGTCTCCATATTTATATTTTTATATTCATTGTCTGGGTTTCTTACAGGTATTTTCAACGGTCTGAATGACTTCAGGGCGAATTTTATAAAATCGATCACTTATGAGCTCTTCAGAGTTACAAGTATCGTTATTCTCGTTTTTCTCGGCTATTCGGTTATTGGCGCTCTTTTCGGTTTTATAATTGCCACACTGGCGTCAATTTGTGTTCTTGCAATACTGTTATTTCGGAACTACGGGGAATGCATTTTCGGTAGTATTGAAAGAATCGAGTTGAGAAGGGTTGTCAGGTTCACTGGTTACCTTACCATCGGGAGCATAGCCTGGACGGTCTTTGCATATGTTGATTCAGTTATGATAGGTATGTTCATGTCGGCCGAGTATGTCGGTTACTACAGGGCGAGCTACAGCATTATAGGCGCAGTTGCAGGAATTCTCTCACTGCCTGCAGTCCTGTTTCCGGTTTTCGTCCAGCTTGAAGGCAGAGATCTGGAGAACGCATTCAACAGGGTTTTTAAGTACTCGGCAATGCTTGCAGTACCGGCATCTATCGGACTGCCTGCAATTTCGAAAGAAGTTGTGCTCGCTGTTTACGGATCCAAATATCTTGCGGCTATTCCAGTTTTCTGGGTGCTGTCATTTCTGATACTCAGAAGCGCCGTTGGATTCTGGGGTGTGATATTCAACGCCAAGGAGAAGCCTGAGTATCCCGTTAGAGCGATTCTTCTTGGAATGGTGATGAATATCGCGCTGAATTATGTTATGATTCCAGCATTAGGCATTGTCGGTGCTGCAATAGCCACGCTTACTTCAAACGTGGCAGTCTGGAGCATTCTTGCCTACCTCTCCAAGAGAGAGTTCGGAATTTTCTTCTCACCATCCCATATCTTAAAACCCGTAATCGCAAGTCTGATAATGCTTGTATTTCTGATTTACGCGACACCCACAACAATACTCGAAGGTATCGCTGTTGTGCTGGTAGGGGCAGCGATATATTTTGTTTCTCTCTATGCTGTCAGAGGTGTTGGAAAGGAAGATTTGGGGTACTTTCTGGAAATTCTCGGTAGGTGAGTTTTGAGGCTTAGCGTAAACCTTTAATACCATTTTAATTACATTTAATTAAATTTAATTAAGAGGTGATAGAAATGGCAGATGAGAAGAAGTACACAACAGTTTCCATTCCAAAGCCGCTTTACGAGAAGATAAAGGCAAGAATTGAGGGAACGGGTTTCACTTCCGTTTCAGATTACGTCACATACGTGTTGAGAGAGGTGCTCGCAAGTCTGGAAGAGGAGGAGAAGGAAGAGATTTTCAGCAAGGAAGAGGAAGAGAAGGTAAAGGAGAGGCTGAGAGCCCTTGGATATCTGGACTGATGCAAACAGGGGTTTAACATGGTATCCAAACCCCATGGAGGAAGGATTGTAAAAAGAGTTGCATCCGGAAAAACAAGGGAGAGGATCCTAAGCGAGCAGCATGAGTACCCCAGGATATGTATAGAGCACGGTGAAGCGATAGATGTTGAGAACATAGCCCATGGGGTCTACTCCCCTCTGACCGGGTTCTTAACGCAGGATGATTACATATCCGTTCTCGACCACATGCGGCTGAGCGATGACACGCCCTGGACGATTCCTGTCGTGCTCGACGTAAACGGTAAAGATTTCGGGGAAGGAGATGCAGTCCTCCTTTACCACAACAATCATGTAGTGGCCAGAATGCACATCGAGGAAATCTATACGTTTGACAAAAAGGAGTTTGCAGAGAAGGTTTTCAGAACTGGAGATACCAACCATCCCGGTGTCTCGAGGGTCTACGGGATGGAAAAATATCTGGCTGGAGGAGAGATAGTGCTTCTAAACGAGCTTGAAAATCCCTTTGAAAAGTACACTCTCAGACCCATTGAAACGAGAGTCCTGTTCAGGGAAAGGGGATGGAAGACGATCGTTGCATTTCAGACAAGAAATGTGCCCCATCTCGGACACGAATACGTTCAGAAAGCAGCACTGACCTTTGTTGACGGACTGTTCATCAATCCAGTTATTGGTAAAAAGAAGGGCGGAGACTTCAGGGATGAGGTGATAATAAAAGCGTACGAGTCCCTATTCAGACACTACTATCCCAAGGATGCTGCGGTGCTTGCGACTGTCAGATACGAGATGAGATATGCCGGGCCAAGAGAGGCAATACACCACGCAATAATGAGGAAGAACTTTGGTGCTACGCACTTCATTGTTGGGAGAGATCATGCTGGAGTAGGGAACTACTACGGGTCGTATGAGGCGTGGGAAATATTCAACGAGTTTCCCGACCTGGGCATAGTCCCGATGTTCATCAGAGAGGCGTTTTACTGCAGGAAGTGCGGGGGAATGGTTAATGCGAAGGTCTGCAGCCATGAAGAGCGGTTCAGAGAGAGGATAAGCGGGACAAAGCTCAGGTCAATGATTTTAAAGGGTGAAGCTCCGCCTGAGCACATGATGAGGAGAGAGGTTTTCGAGGCAATAAGCAGTTTTGAGGAACCCTTCGTGGAGTGAGAGAATGGATCTGATAGTGCATCACTGGGATGCAGATGGTATCTGCTCTGCCGCGCTGATAGCCAGACATCTGGCGAAAAAAGATTTTCTCAATGCCTCACCTCCTGTGGGAGATTACAGACTCGACGAAAGAATTCACATGCTGATTGAAAAAGCCGATTCCATCTTTATCGTAGACCTCAATGTTCCTGAAGAGGTTGAGAAAATCGAAAAGAGCACGGTCTACTTCGATCACCACATACAGTCCTCCATTGATGGCAGGATGGTCAGGCAGATAAACCCCGCTGTCAGTGGAGAAAGGCCAGCATCCTGTGCTATTGTTGTTTCCACGCACATCAACACATGGAATGCCGAGACTGTAATCGGGACTGCAGGAGATGCCGGCAGATTCGCATTTGCAATTCCCGAAATAAGAGGGACAATGGAGAGACTTGGAATGTCGGAAAGTCAGGCAGTGAGACTTGCTGAGCTCATCGACTCAAACCACATCTCCGGCAACAGAGAGAGTGTTGAGAGAGCCGTGAAAGTCGTTCTCGAAAACGAGTGGAGGGATCTGCTGGAATATGAACCCTGGATAAGACAGATCGAGAAGATTGAGTGGGAGGTCGAGAGAACACTTTCAGGGGTGGATGGTAGAGGAAAACACGCGTTTCTCGAGTTTAAAAGCAGCTTCAACATAATTTCGAGAGTTGCAAAGGTTCTGGTCTGGGAGATGGGATTCGATGAGGCTTTGGTCATAAACAGGGACTTCAACGGGAAGGTTAAGCTGTACTACAGAATCTCAAAGGAGAGTGCCTCTGAAAGAGATACCGGCAGAATAATATCGGACCTCAGGGCCACTGGAATCAGTGCAGGCGGGAAGGATGATGTTGTCGGATGTGTTTTCGAGTCAGAAATGTTTGAGCAGGTTATGGAGCTTTTGCAGTTGCATGTGAGGTGGTTGGATTGATTGACGGTCATAATGAGGACGTTAAGAAGGTGTTCGTCATCGGTCTCGATTCCGCTCCTCCAGAGCTTCTTTTCAACAGATTCATTGAAGATCTGCCCAACATAAGGAAGTTGCTCGAAAAATCCATCTACGGGCCCATGAAGAGCTGCATTCCCGCGATAACCATCCCTGCCTGGATGGTGATGGCGACAGGAAAAACTCCGGGTGAGCTTGGATTATACGGGTTCAGGCACAGAAAGAAAGGCACGTACAACGACATCTGGATTGCCCACAGCCTGATGGTTAAAGAGAGAGCGGTCTGGGACTATATTGGTGAAGAAGGAAAGAACTCCATCCTTGTTGGTGTCCCTCCAAGCTACCCGCCCAAGAAAATCAGGGGATGCATGGTGGGTTGTTTCATAACTCCAGACACTGAGAGCGATTACACGTTCCCGGGAGAACTAAAGGGAGAGATAGAGAGGCTTGTTGGGGAGTACATATTCGACGTTGTTTTCAGAAAAGACGAGAGGGACGAGGTGAAGGAGAAAATCTGGGAAATGACGGAGAAGAGGTTTGAGGTGATAAGATACCTCATCGAAAACAGGGAGTGGGACTTCTTCGAGTTCGTCGAGATCGGGCTTGATCGAGTTCATCACGCGTTCTGGAAGTACTTTGACGAGAGCCACCACCTCCATGAACCAAACAGCGAATACAAAAACATCATCGAGGACTATTACAGGCTCCTCGATGGGGAAATAGGCAGAACCCTGAAGCTGATCGATCTCGATGAAACTGCCGTGATAATTGTCTCGGATCATGGAGTCAGGGCGATGAGGGGAGCATTTGCCATAAATCAGTGGCTCGCGGAACAGAATCTGCTGAAGATAAAGGACAGAGAGATCAAAGAGGGGACAAAGCTGGAGAGGCTGGATGTGGACTGGAAGAATTCCACTGCATGGGCATGGGGTGGATACTACTCGAGAATATTCATAAACGTCGAGGGAAGAGAACCCGAAGGAGTTGTAAGCCCGGAAAGTTTCCACGAGATTAGGGACGAGATTGCCGAGCTTGTGAAGTCCATACGTGGTCCGGATGGAGAGAAGTGGGACACAAAGGTGTTCTACCCGGAAAACATATATCCAACTGCAAAAGGCGACAGGCCTGACGTGATGGTGTACCTCGATAACCTAAGCTGGAGGGCTGCCGGCACGCTCGGTTATGAAAGCCCGTATCTTGAAGAGAACGACACCGGGCCAGACGATGCTGTGCATTCTGAGTACGGGGTATTCTCCCTCCACATGCCCGGCATGGAGGAATCGAAGCATGCTGTAACAGAGATCTACGACTTTGCCCCGACCGTGCTCGGGCTGTTTGGAATAGAGCACACTCTCAGGGGCAGGAGTATCATACAGAGGTGATGCTCGTTGAAGAATCTGAAAAAGGGGTTTACGATCTGGCTCACCGGACCGAGCGGGGCGGGAAAGACAACTCTCGCTAAGAAGCTTGCCAAGAAGCTGTCAGAAATGAATGTCAGGGTTGAAGTGCTTGACGGAGACGAAATCAGGAGAAACCTCTATCCCGAGCTTGGATTCAGCAGAGAAGCCAGAGAGATGCACAACAGAATAGTGATCCACATGGCCAAGCTGCTGTCCAGAAACGGAGTCATAGCAATAGTATCACTCATTTCACCATACAGAGAGGTCAGAGAGTATGCGAGGCGGGAGATAGGTGACTTCATCGAGGTCTACATCAACGCCCCCTTGGAGGTGAGGATTGAACGAGACCCGAAGGGCCTTTACAGTAAAGCCATTAAGGGTGAGATAAAGGGTCTCACAGGATACGACGGGGTTTATGAAGAGCCTGAAACTCCGGAAGTGAGAATAGACAGCTCTAAAATGACACCCGACGAAGAGGTTGCAGCGGTGATCGACAAGGCGAATGAGCTGGGATACCTTTAAAAGGAGGCAGATACCTTGGATGCCTCATTCGCTGTTCTGGGCTTTGCCGTGGGATTTCTTGTAGGTCTAACGGGGATTGGCGGTGGAGCGCTGATGACCCCCTCGCTGATTTTCCTCGGACTTGAGCCACTCAGGGCTGTTGGCACCGATCTGCTTTACGTCACGGCAACGAAGGTGTTCGGCACAGCTTTCCACCACAGGATGGGGAGGGTCAGGTACGACATAGCCCTCAGGCTGCTTGCAGGCAGCATTCCGGCAGTAATCCTCGGAGGACTTTTGCTGAGGTTAATCGAAAGGGACATTTTAAACGAGTATCTGACACTTCTGCTGGGCCTTGTCCTCATGTCAAGTGCCGCCATCAGCATGGCAAAAAAGGAGCTCAACCCGCCAATCAGACCGAGGATGTATCATCTTTACGTTCTCGGCTTCGCTGTTGGTCTAACAGTCCAGTTCACGTCCGTTGGTGCCGGTGTGATAGTGAGCTTCGCCCTGATAAATCTCGCAAGGATTTCTCCTTCAGAGGTTGTGGGAATCTCGATTTTATATGGTCTTTTGCTTTCTCTTATGAGCTTCGTGAACTACGCCTCAATCGGCAGCGTGGATTACAGAATTGCCGGGATACTCATTCCGGGATCGGTACTTGGAGTATATGCGGGAACACGAATCAGCACCAGGGTTGAGAGCGAGAAACTCAAAAAGGTGATAAACCTGCTGATAGCTGCCATAGGACTGGCAACGCTGCTGGATTCTTTGCTATAAATTCTTGACCATAGAGGATCTCTGTCCGGATTTACTATCAGCTTCCAGCCTCTGACCGACACTCTGTATCCTCCTCCAACTCTGTTCTCGACTGTCGATGGGGCATCAGCATCGGCAAGCAAGCCGGGTTTCATGAAGCTTAGACTAATTCTTCATCCGAGCGATCTCAATCACTTCTCTTGTGTTCAGCACGGTTAGCTCTCTTATAGATTTCAGCTTGGTGTCGTTACTCCAAAGTGGAGCACCTGTTTTCAGCGCTAAAGCGACAAAGTCAGCATCATTCTGGTCTGGAGAAATTTCAAGAGCAAGCGGGATGAACTCAGAATAAAAACTCTCCTCAACAAATACAACATGCCTCCTGAGAACAGACATCAGTTTCGAAGTCTTCGTTTCCTATTTTTGCTTTCCTGCTCACTTCGTCCCTGTGCTTTACAAGCTCGTCTAACGCAAACCCGGGGCTTACCAGTGTACCGGACAAAAGGAAGATTAACTCTCTCGTTTTAGTTGACTTTCCAAAGAAAGAGAAGAGTACATTTGTGTTAACAACCAGAATTATACCTCTTTTCAAGGTATTCTCCCCTACCTTTCTTTGCTTTCCCCCCAAGCTCTATTGCATCATCCTCTGTTAGTTCCGAGTTTTTCAACACCTCATTTACCCATCTCAGCTCATTTATTCTGCCAACAACTATTTCGGCTATGT
>JALUWC010000447.1 GCA_027019885.1 Geoglobus sp. | reverse complement strand
GCGAAGGAAAACAATGAGGAGAAGGTTATTCTCTTCAACCTCAGCGGTCACGGTTACTTTGACCTTGCCGCATACGATGATTATCTGAACGACAGGCTGGCTGACACCTGATTTGCACCCTCTTTACCCTCTTTTTTACCTAGCCCGAACTCATCGTGCAATACCTTCACAGCCCTCCGCCCATCGGTCTTTGAGACGGCAAAGCTGACGTTGTACTCACTGCAACTCTGGCTAATCATTATAACGTTTATCTTGTTCCTGCCCAAGGCCGAGAAAATTCTGCCTGCAACGCCTGGTGTCCCGGCCATACCGGCTCCGACTGCCGAAATCACCGCAACATCCCTGACGTTTGACACCTTAACTATCCCGTTCTCCAAGTACTTCAGCACTCTTTCTGCCTTTTCCAAATCTGATTCATCAACCACTATGCTCAGATTGAGCTCTGAGGAGCTCTGGGACACCATAATCACATTTACCTTGTACTCCGCCAGCCTCTCGAAAACATCAGCCATAATCTCGGCAAAATCAAATCCTGCACCGCTTATGTTGATAATTCCAACCCTCTCAATCAGGCTCAGAGCTTTGACTATGTCCTCAACAGAATTCGAACTCTCTTTAATTACCGTTCCCTCACCATCCGGGTTGAAGGTGTTCTTTATCCTTACAGGGATTCTCCTCCTCATCACCGGCTCGAGAGCTCTGGGATGCAGAATTTTCGCCCCGAAATGGGAGAGTTCCATGGCTTCCTGATAGCTTATCTCTGGAATAAGCCTCGCTTCAGGCACAATCTTTGGGTCTGTGGTCATCACACCGTCAACTTCCTTCCACAACCAGACCTCGTTAGCGCTGAGGGCAGCAGCAAGAAGTGTGGCAGTCAGATCACTCCCTCCTCTGCCCAGCGTCGTGATGCTTCCATCCTCAGTAACTCCGATGAAGCCGGTTATGACAGGAACAATCTTTTTAAGAGTAATCAGGGGCTCCAGCCTGCTGCGGATGATGCTGTAGATTTCAGGCAGCGGCTTAGCCCTTCCAAAATTCCTGTCGGTAATGATGCCTGCGTCGCCTCCACTTAAGGCAACACTCTCAATACCCATGCTCATCAAAGCCCCACTGAAAATGGGGGCCACGAGGCGTTCACCAAATGACAGGATGTAATCCTCACTCCTCCTGGTGAGTTCCCCTAAATAACTTATGCCAAGCAGAACTTTTTCAAGCTCATCCAGCAACCTATCTATCTTGGTCAGAACCTTATCTCTGACAGCAGAATCTTTAACGGCTATTTTAGCCGCTTCATAGTGTTTTCTGGTAAGCTCAGCAATGAAAAGCTTGATAAAACCAGATGCCTGCTCGGAAAAGCATTTCTGGGCAGCATGCTGAAGTGAATCAGTGATGCCAGCCATTGCAGAGACCACAACCACGATTTCATTGTTACTGGCATATTTCTTTACAAGGCTGGCACAGTGGGCAATACTTTCCCCATCCTTTACGCTGGCTCCTCCGAACTTCATTACGATCCTCATGGAATCCCTCCAGGGCCGATGCCCGTTGCTCAGAATCGCTTTCTGGCGTTGATTATAAACTTTGCTAATATCGCAGGAAAAAAGATGCGGATATGTAATATTTTTCCTGAATAATTATGGCATAT
>JALUWC010000446.1 GCA_027019885.1 Geoglobus sp. | reverse complement strand
CGATGGAAATGTTCCACCTCTTGGTTCCGTTGGTGTAGATTGCATAAAGCCCGCCGTTAAGATAGGTGTCAGTGTAGATTATTCCATTGCCAATAACCGGCGATTTTGCAGCCTTATTCGGAAGCTGCACACACCAGTCTATGCCCACTTCAGCATGCCCGACGTATGGACTTCTCGCCGTGTGATTCAAATCGTGCATGAACATCGGCCAGGGCGCAACGACGACTGGTTTAATGTAGACATCATCTATGAACCAGCCGCCATAAGTTATCGAAGAATCGGTTACCAAGCAGAATCTGATTATTACTTTTTTCCCTGAATATGCTGAAAGATTTAGCACTTCTTTCTGCCATCCTCCAGAGCTCCCTGTAAAGCTTGCAATCTGATCCCATGTTGCCCCGGCATCATCAGATACGTAAACATAACCATAATCAAGATTCGTCTCCAGTCCATACCAGTGCCAGAAACTCAAATTCACTTCTCCTTCTCCAAGCGTAAAGGAGTTCTGCAGGCATGAGTATTCATTTGACTTATACGCAGAGCTCATATTTGTTCCCCAGCACTTTGTGCCTGAGTAGCAGGAAGATGGGTTAGAAGCACCAGTTGGTGTTCCCCATTCCCAGCTGTTATAACTCCCCTGAACAATAAGTGACGTCCAGCCCTGTTTGCCGCTCTCAAAGTCGAAAAACACTCCTCCAGAACCCTGTAGCTGAGCATTCACAGCGCCTGCATAGGCAAGGGAAAAGAACAAAACAAAAAGCGCAAGCTTAGCCGTCTTCACCTCTCTCCACCCCCTTCCTTCTTTTCACCCTTTTTTTGCTCCTCTTTTTTCTCAGCTCCCTGCTGCTGAGGTTGTGCCTGCGCGGTCTGCGCGGGCTGAGAGACCTGCCCTTTCTTCAGCTTTATCGCGTCCTCAATCGCACGGGAGCCGAAGTAGAAGGCTATTACCACGAGGAAGACCTTTGAGAATTCTGAGATTATCCCGGGATTTTCAAACTGCTCATTGGAAATCGCAAAGGAGAGCATCGTGAAGTAGGCTATGGTTATGGAGATTGCCAGCGCCCTCCTTATCTCTCGCTTGTCAAGAACGCCCCCAGGTTCGGAGAGGAGGCTCACAATCTCAAGCTCAAGCCTTGCTTTAGCCTCGTCTGATTCAAGCTTATCTTTCAGCTCTTTAAGCTTGCTTATTAACTCATCTCTCTTCTTTCCGTTCGCCTTTTTTGTCATTCTATCCATTATATATAGAGAAAGTACAAATACTGCTGAGAATATAAAACTTAGCGCAATACTCAGCCCATTCATGTAATAGCACCCCCTCCTTCAAGCTTTTCAGCTACTACCAGCTCTCCAAAACCACAGACCAAAACAATTGCCACTGACGAGCAGGCAGCCACCTTCCACCCACTCAACATGGACACCCTCTAAAATTTGTATGAAGTTGCTTATATATTTTTCCCTACTTTGGATAGAGATGTGTTATCTGGCAATTATTTCGCCTCATGGTATCATCTCTTTTTCAGCCCAAGCTATAAACTTCCCGAGGATGAATGAAGAGTAGAATCTTTGAGCTGGCGTTTCCAGCTTTCTCCATTTCAGGCATATATGAGCTCATTTCGGAGGTACAGGTGCATAATCCCAGAGTATGA
>JALUWC010000445.1 GCA_027019885.1 Geoglobus sp. | reverse complement strand
CTGTACTCATAAAACCAACCTAAAAAATAAAAATTTTAATATTTTATTTTATAGTCATTGTCATTGATATTTATAGTTCACACCACTAACGTTCCCGGGCCATACAATGTTGCCATAAGTTGTTGTGCCGTTTCCTGTTGTGTTACCCCAGACAATAGCTGTTGCGGTTCCATTGAGATTCCACTCTGTTATAGTCCAGTTGTGGGTTCCAGTGCTGGTGGTTATAGATGTACCAAGACTGACGTTGAATTCAAGGGCCCTCTTATGCTCCCACTTTATCTTTACAGCCACATGGGTGTGGCATGCTATGCACGCCTCATTTGAATCCTGTAAAGTGGAATTCTTAATGGCTTCAGCTATAAAGGCGTTGTGTGCAGCATACGTACCGTTGTTGGTTCCATAGTCATAGGGTGAAAGCGAAGTACTTACGTTGAATCCTCCTGCTGCGGGGACAGAACCGACCTCAGTGCTATTTATATTTTGTGGATTCCATTCGTGGCAGAGCATGCAGGCAACAACACTTGCGGCATGGGCTTGCCTTCCAGCCTGCCAAGTTGTGCTGTTATCAGATGCATAAGTTATGCTCGTATTCGCTCTATGGCAGGCCGCACAATCCTCTCTGTCTGCTTTATGATTATTGTTGAAGTCGTGATATCTTGATTTACTGATGCTCTGGTTGAGTTCTTCAAAGACATCAGCGTGACACTTCTCGCATGGGATCTGGTTCCCGGATTTGTTTATGTTGTACCAGTAGTGCTGTCCGGCAAATAATGATACGGTGGAAGGCAGGATCAGAACACCAACAGCCAATAACACTATGGCAATTAGAATTATCCTCCCATTCATTTCAATTACCTCCTACAATTAAACAGCCAATAACACTATGGCAATTAGAATTATCCTCCCATTCATTTCAATTACCTCCTACAATTAAATATTTGTTGGCAAAGATATATAATAGTTTCGGAATAGTTTCGAGATTGTAGTTTCCTAAAATCATTTCCCGCCATCAAACCACCTCCAGCAGTAACCCAATACTCTCTCAGGCGGGAGTTTTCTCAAAAATACTTGATAGGGAGTCTCTAACTCTTCCAGATTGAGACTCATGTGAGATCTTTTGCAGTTGTACCACTCTATGAATTTATCTATCGTATCAAACAGATGGAGCTTCTGCTCCATCAGGCCAAAGAACCTCGCTATCTTTCCATTCGTTTGAGGGTGATTAACTCTGCCACAATATACTTTGTCCCATTCCAAGCAAGAAACCTCCAGAATTTTAGAAAGACCTTCAACTTTCTTGCCCGCAGAAGCATAGAACTGGGTTCCTCTGTCTGTTAGTATGGATTCAGGCTTTCCATAGTCGTTCATAGCTCCCTTCAGTACTTTTATTGCATTCTCAGACGTTGCATTTTCAAGTACTCCATAACCAGCAATAAAGTGAGAAGCATCATCTAAGTAGGCGATTATCCATTTCCCATCAGAATAAAACCAATCTGCATGCCATAGCTCCATCGAGTGCCATCTTTCGTATCTGTTCATCTTCAGCACTTCGTGGATTTTGTTCTTACTTATTTTAAAGCCCTTCTTTCTTAAAATGGTTTGCAGAATTGCTCCATTACGCCTGTATTCTTCGTAGGGTTCTTTTATAGCACTTATCTCTTCTTTGGTCTTCCAGATCTCTTCAGCTCTGGAATATTTCAGATGTCTTTGCATTACTTGTAGAATGATTCTGGTTGAAGTTCCCTTCTTTCTCTCTGATTATTCATTGAACGGCTTTCTCGTCAAGTTTCACATTGGCGTTAGTTGGCTGAGAAATAATTTCGGGAAAAACATCTAAATAGCTATATGGAAAAAGCAAAGCTTGAAAACAGGTAGATTTTGTATAAAGTGCTGTTAATGCTGACAGTAAGGTGGGTCTATTTATTCGGGCATCTGATAGAAGATCGAGTTCCCATGTTTATGTCTTCTTTAAAGAGATCTCGAATACTGTAAGAATAAGCTGGAGAATGTACGAAGCTAAGATTCTGGTATAAATGGGTTCTAAAAGACCGGAATTAAGGTACAGGTATGTGACCTTTGGATAGAGGCGTATAAGCGCTTTCTCTACTGAGGTGGGGAACGGCGAAATTTTACAAGAAGTCTTCTTTCAGAGCTTCTTTTGACTCTGTTCAAATGACTTGAGAGTTTATGGTTTTCTATGATTACTGGAAGTGATTATTTTGACAGTGTCGTTAATTCTGTCTTCAAAATAAAGTTTACAAGTACATTCGTATCAATAACTATCTTCTCCATGTTTTCACTTCATACCTCATTTCCCTTATTGAGTCAAGTGTAATCTTAGATTCAATCAGCCCGGAAAACTCATCCAGTAAACTCTCGATATCTTCTATCCTGATTTTCAATCTTGTCTTGTCGGGTAAATTTACTTTCTCAAGTGGCCTGAACACACCATTTTCATAAACAACCTCAATTGTTTTTGGCATCATGTTTTGTTGAATTATTAACCAGAAATACTTTTCGTCTTCAAATTGTAACAACTTCCAGAAAATCAACTCTTTCAAAATCCTCATCAAAGGTGGCTATCTTCTTGATTCCGTAATGTTTGCATGTTGGCACTATCAGTACCTCCACAGGATGAAGGGAGTTTTTGACCTTCATTCTAAAATCAACGACTTGACCAGCATTATCCACTACACAACTGAGATTTACTCAATCATCCTGACTCTCAGGCTTGAAACAGTTGCAATGTCAAGAAAGTCTTCATCTTTTGTTATCAATTCCTCATCCCTGTTAATGCAAATGGCTGAAATAATCAAATCTGGTATCGGTTTTTGCTTGCCAATTTTTCTTAGACTTATCTGGATATGCAAGGCTAATTCGAAATCCCTTCTCCGAACGTAATAAATCCTGCCAGAAAACCTATCATATCTCAGAACAGGTGGATATTCCAAAACCGAAATTTCAGATATGTTGTCGTGTATCTCCTCTCCTTTGCGAATTTTATCAATTAAAACACTGGTGTCTAATACCGGCATCTTTTTTCAGACTTTTTTCGCATCTCATCAAGAATTTTCAGCTCCTTTTCTGGGGGGTGTTCAACTATATCCTTTACATCAATACCCATGTACTTTGTATACTCTTCTCTGGTAACGCTATCAGGCAGTTTTGACCTGACGTATGCCCTGACCATGTCTTTGATGCTCTTCTCATCAATCCAGTCTGGTACTTCAATCCAGATGACCTTCCCCATCATTCAAAAATTAATTCCTGATCTATAAATAGCTTCCGTTGAGTTATTAAACGAGTATTCAATTCCCCTCTACTTCTGACTGCATTTATACCCCATAAAAATACTTCCTGAAGATTGAAAACCTTTTCAAAACACTCAAGATTTTACCATTTCCAGAAAATCAACCCTCTCAAAATCCTCATCAAAGGTGGCTATCTTCTTGATTCCGTAATGTTTGCATGTTGCTGCGATTAAGGCATCATTTGGCAGTAATTTGTAATTTGTAACGAACTCGATAACACCGACTCCTGTCCTGAGTGGGAGAATTTCAAAAAGTCCAAACAACTCTTCGATTAGGGTGAAATCCATTTCAATCTGTACAATCTTTTTCTTTAATTTTGAAGGTGATAAATCTGTAACTGCTCTGATATAACCATATACGACCTCAGAAACCACAATATCGTTAATAAATCCCGCTATTTCCCCATTTTCAACTCTGCCAATCAATTCTGTGGCTTCCTCTTTTGTGTCTGCAAGATGGTACAATAGAACATTGGAGTCAAAGAAAACCTCCACCTTCGATCTCCTCAATAATATCATCTATATTATCTTTGCTTATGATCCCTTTTGTTTTTCCAGTAATGTTTTCCTTTATTTCAAGCTCAAGCATCATTCCATCCTTCAAATTCAGCTTTTCCAGTGGTTTGAACACTCCTTCTTTATAGATTGCCTTTATAACTCTGGACATCACTTAGATGTATCTGAAACCAAGTTAAAATAGTTTCGTTTATAGTTCAATTACTTCCAGAAAATCAACCCTCTCAAAATCCTCATCAAACGTTGCAATCTTCTTAATACCATAGTGTTTGCATGTTGCTGCTATTAGGGCGTCGTTTGGTAAAAGATTGTACTCTTTAAAAACCTCAAAAAACCCGTTTAATGGCAGACAATCAATCACTTCCAGTTCCAGACCATCTATAAAATTTCTCAGAATATTAACGAGAGCTTCATTTTCA
>JALUWC010000444.1 GCA_027019885.1 Geoglobus sp. | reverse complement strand
TACCTCACCACATGCATCATAATTGACTGAGAGAATTTCAACAACAGGTGGAGAGTAGTTCCAGAGTCCGGCTCTGCTCAGTCTCGCCTGTTCCTCGAGCTGGCTGTAATGGTTTTTCTTCAAGAACTCCGCCTTGCAGTAACACCTTGCATAGCCCTCCTTTATCATCTTTGCCCCGAAATCCACGCCATCCACGTAGATGTATGCCAGAAGCCTTCCGTAGACGTCTATCAGATCTGCATTTCTGTCAGTCTGAATTACAACCTGCTTTCCGTCGAGCAGCTCTCTTGCTCTTTCTTCGGCCTTTCCGCCCCAGACTGCGAGATGCTGCATGTCGAATATGCTGTCCTACTCTCCCTTTCTGTTTCTGTTTGCATCGGTTTCCGGGCAGTCTATGCCCAGGATTCTGATTCACTCTTTTGTTTCATCTTGGAAGAGAACATCAATTGTATCGCCATCGACAACGTAAACAACTCTTGCGGTGTAGTTTTTACCAAGTAGAATTGAAGGTTTTTCAGCAGTTGGTGTAGAAACGGGTGTCTGTTCAAGGGATGAAGATTCTGGTGAGGTGGAGAGTGGGATAGGTGATGTAGCAGCAGGTGTTGGAGTTGCTGTGAGTTGAGGGTTTTCCTCAGTTTGAGAGCACCCGACAAGTGTCAGGGCGAAAAATGTCAAGAATGTGATCAGTAGTTTCCTGTTGAAATCCACGTTGAATATTTTCAGCTGACAGTCTTAAGATTTCTGATTCTTGAGCTGTGCAAAAGAAAAGGTATCATTATCCCCCGTATAACTCCACTTAAGTGCCCCCATATGTTAACAACATTGCCATCTGATATAATTATTGATGGGAAACATTACGGTAAGGAAAAGCAGGTAAAACATTGCCAGAACGTAGGCAACTACTATTCTCTTAATTTTTCTTAATTTTTTCTTTTTCTCTTGCATGTCTCCGAGCTATTATCGTTAAAGGTAAAGCAGTTATGAATAGCAATATAAAAATTACAGCTATTGCATTCACATACATGGAAACAAAAAAGTAGGGTGTTGCGAAAATCAGGAAAAGATAAGACAATATGTTATCTTTTTTATCGAACGAGATTAACAGAGCCACAGCATATCCAAACATGCCAATTACTGCACCTGTAATGTCAGAGAAGCCGTAAATGTTCCCACCCTTATCAAAACTAAAGAATACATACATTGAATAAGCAGAACTGAAGAATGGTACAACGATCAGAATTGCCAATAGAGAATGTCTGAAAATTTTACCATGATCATCAAGATAGTTGTAGAGTAGCATTGAGACGAATCCAAATAATGCATAATAAATTAGATTCTTGAACAAACGTCCCAGATCGTAGTAAACAAAATTCGTGGTGAAGAGGTTTAGAATGGAGTAGTTTTTAGTGTTGAGTGTCAGGGCTTTTTTAATTTCTGGGTCCAGATAAAAGATTATTAGACACAAAAAAACTGAGATCAGTAAAATAAAAAGATCATCTACGTATTTTTTATAGTTCATAACTCATTCCTTAATGTACTGCCCTCCCACCGGCACGAACCTCTTCGGCTTCACTGGCTTATCGTATTTCTTTATATCTTCAAGCTCAACCGCCATCCAGAGCTTTCTCTTCTTCTTCCCGTGACCCCATCTT
>JALUWC010000443.1 GCA_027019885.1 Geoglobus sp. | reverse complement strand
AGATCCACTGCTTGTCGGTGGGGCAATGCTCTCCTTGAGCAGACTCAGAACCATTCTGAGGCCTTCAGGCATCTCATCCTGAACTGCATTAACAACTATGTCAAGCTCTGAACTTCTGTCCACCTGAGACCTGCTCTCTTTCTTGAATCCATAGGATGCTGTGAGCTTAACACTCCCCCATCCCCAGCCAGCCTTTGCTGTGAGCTTACTCGAAAAGTCATGCTGAGTCTTGTCGTAGGCTGAGGTTTTTATGGTGAAGTTGAAGCGAACTGTCATGTCCTTTATCCGTATGAATGGCACAGGTAAAATCGAGAGTAGAGGGGCCTCTATCGTGGTATCAACATCCTGAACATTTCCTGTTTCAGGATCTACTTCCTTTCTCTTGAACTTGAACATAACATTCTTCACATTGCCACTGTCATCCATACCAACCTCCTGAATGAATCTTGCCGTGGATATCGCAGCGTACGCCTGAGCTCTTATCGCAGCCTCCAGTGGCTTTCCAATAAGGCTCTCTATGGGCAGAGCGGCGAGCTCTGCAGGTATGTTTGCACCAACCATACTCAACACCTCCAGCACGAAAAAGTGTGCCAGTCCTACATTATGATGAGATCATATAAATAGTTTTTTGAACAGTTAATTTCAAATTTAATTCTAAATTCGAACTTAAGTAATTTGATTTACTTTTTTGAATGTAAGGCTGGAATTGTCAGAAATCTTCAAAAAAGTGGAGTTATTTTTTCTTCTTCTTGATCACAACGACATCACCAAGAGTTGGAACAAGCTTTTTATGGGGGTTCAGCTTAACTTCCTGTACCTTTTCCCTCAATTTTACCTCAAAAAGCCTTTCAAGCTTCTCGATTACTTCAGGCTCTGGTGTGATCTCTGCATTTTCGATTTTCCTTATCAGAGATTCTTTTTCCTGAATTTTTTTGGCAAGCTCCTCCTGACTCCATCCTCTCTTCTGCCTTTCTCTCTTTATGATCTCGTTGAATCTCTCCACAAGCTCCTCGGTAAAAACTATTGGTTTAGAATGCTGTGGTCTTTTGCTTTTTTTCACAACTCTCGTAATTCCGTGCTGGACAGATGTGGAAACCTCCTCAACCCCATACTCTTTACACTCACTGCAAACATTCAGCTCAGTCCCCTCAACTATGATCTTTACCGGTCTGTGTCTGATCTCCTTACCGCAGATTTCACATTCCATTGCTATCCCCTGCCATTTTTCCAATAAGTTCAAATACTTGAAGTTATATATTTTTAGTTGGAGGCTTCCGGAGATGGAGTCTCTGAAAAACTTGAAAAAGGTATGGTACGCATGACGGAGGATATGGTTGAGAGCGCTCCTGGAAATGAGGACATCATGATCAGGCTCAGGCTACTTGAGAAAGAATATGAAAGGCTGAAGGAACTTTACAGAAGGCTTGAAGATGAAAAGAGATTTGTCGAATCCGAGAGGATCAGATTCGAGAGAGAGGTCAGGAGGCTGAGAAGTGAGATTGAGAGGTTAAGATCACCCCCGCTCATTGTTGGAACCGTTTCAGATATACTTGAGGATGGAAGGGTTGTTGTTAAAAGCTCCACAGGCCCAAAATTCCTTGTTAATGTAAGTCAGTATGTGAACTATTCAGAGCTGAAACCCGGAGCAAGAGTTGCAATGAATCAGCAAACTCTTGCAGTTGTGAGCATTCTCCCTACTCCAAAAGACCCCGCTGTGTATGGGTTCGAGATTGAGGAGAGACCAATGGTGAGTTACGCTGACATAGGCGGGCTTGACAGGCAGATTGAAGAGGTCAGGGAAGCGGTTGAACTCCCCCTGCTGAAGCCAGAGTTGTTTGCTGAGGTAGGCATTGAACCTCCAAAGGGTGTGCTGCTTTACGGTGCTCCTGGTACCGGAAAAACCTTAATTGCCAAGGCTGTTGCAACCGAGACAAATGCAACATTCATCAGAGTTGTTGGAAGTGAGTTTGTCCAGAAATACATAGGAGAGGGTGCAAGGCTTGTCAGAGAGGTGTTTGATCTTGCAAGGGAAAAAGCTCCAACAATACTTTTCATTGATGAAATAGATGCAATAGCTGCGAGAAGAACAAGCAGTGACACATCAGGAGATAGAGAGGTTCAGAGGACACTCATGCAGTTACTTGCAGAGATGGATGGATTTGATCCGAGAGGAGACGTCAAGATCGTAGGTGCAACAAACAGGATAGACATACTCGATCCAGCTATACTCAGACCGGGGAGATTTGACAGGATTATTGAGATACCTCTTCCCAATCTTGAAGGCAGGATTCAGATATTCAGGATCCATACCAGGAAGATGAAGGTTGCAGATGATGTTGATTTCAAGAGGCTCGCTGAAATGACAGAGGGAGCAAGTGGAGCTGACATCAAGGCCATAGTAACAGAAGCTGGAATGTTTGCAATCAAGCAGGAAAAGGCAAGGGTTACGATGAGCGACTTTGATATGGCAATTCAGAAGGTCATGAAAAAAGATTCAAAGCCCGTAAATTTCGAGGCTAAAGGAGTGATGTTCATCTAAAGCTCCTCTCCGGGAGTCTCCACCCGATTTTTTATTTTTCAGAGAATAAAATTTTTGATATCAGTATCTGAGGTCAACCACTTCCCTGTCCTTTTCAAGCCTGTCAACAATGGTTATCTTGTTTGGTGAGATGAGCAGGGCATTCTTCATTGCCTCTTCAAGCTTTCTGTGATCAACACTTTCCTGTCCTTCCACCTCCACCTCGAGGTAATCTGTTCCCTTTTCTGTTCTTTTTATAATTGCCCTGAACTTTCCGGTGAGCTCTGGAAATCCTTTCAAAACCAGATTGAGCTGGGATGGGTAAAACTTAACTCCCTTGACCTTGTACATCTCATCAGTTCTTCCAAAAACACCTCTGGGCATTGTTAGTGTTTTTCCGCAATCACACTCAAATCTCTCAATCATGCTCAGATCACCTGTTCTGAACCTCTGCATTGGCATTGCGTCCTTGTTTAAATGGGTGACAACTACCTCACCTCTCTCGCCCTCTTCAAGCACCTCTCCCGTATCTGGATCGATTATCTCGACATGCACGAAATCGTCAATTACATGGAGCCCGTTTTCGTATTTGCATTCACATGCTATTGGCAGGCATTCAGCCATTCCGTAGTAGTCTATCATCGTGGCACCATTAAATGCGTTCTTTACTTTTTCCCTGTATCCCTCAACCGATGTAAACGGCTCTCCAGCAGCAATGAAACTATTCAGACCGTCAAGACCTTCACCTGCCAGTTTTAAGGCAAAACTTGGATTTGAGATAAGCACTGTTGGTTTTACCATTTCTGCTATCTCCAAAGCTCTCTCAGTTGATCCTGGGCCAAGAGGCACAACCTTGGCTCCGAGCCTTTCCATCCCTCCGTGGAAGTTGAGACCTGCGATGAATATGTGGTAACTGAATGTTATCATCACCACGTCATTCATGCTGACTCCAGCCCTTTCAAATGCCCGTGCATTCACATTGTCCATTACCTCGACATCTCTTGCGGTTTGAAGTATCGGGATCAGCCCCGTACCTGACGGAGAGAAATTAACTCTGACGACATCATTTCTCATGAATCCTCCAAATCTCTCTGATTCAAAAGCAGCATTGAGATCGTCTCTTGTCATGAAAGGCAGTTTCTGGAAATCCTTCAGGCTTTTTATGTTTTCTGGCTTCATCCCGGCCTCATCAAACTTTTTTCTGTAGAATGGATGCTGATAATTTCTGGCAAGCTGTTTTCTGAGAATGTCCAGCATGCGTTATTCTCACTATTAATCATATTTTAAAATTTTGGAGTTTGACCAGATACTGATATTCACGTAACCTGAAACATATCGAAATATTTAAGTAAGATTAATCATGTCAAAAGATAGAAAAGGAGGGGGGAAGATGGTATCAAGAAGGCAGTTTTTGGTAATGGTTGGAGGTGCAGCAGCCTCAGCTCTGTTAGCCGGGTGTGCAACACAGCAGCCCGCTAAGCCGACACCAACTGCAACGCCTGCGGGAACCGCAACTCCTCAAGCAGCAAAGAAGTTTGTTATACCGGCTCTGTTTGATCTCTCAGGGCCAACATCTGGAGTGGGTGTTCCGTATTCAGAGGGTGCTAAGAACTGTGCGAAGTGGATAAATGATAAGGAAGGAGGAATACCGGGAGTGGGTCAGATAGATCTTATCGGAACTGATTACGGATATAAGGTTCCTGAAGCCGTATCTGTATATAACAGATACAAGTCCCAGTATAACCCGGCAGTGATTGTTGGATGGGGCACCGGTGATACTGAGGCATTATCAAAGGAAGTTGCTAAGGACAAGATCGTCTACATCTCTGCAAGCTATTCATCCCACCTTGATGATCCATCACAGACACCGTACAACTTCTATCCCATTGCAAGCTACTCTGATCAGGCGAGAGCGGCTGTTTACTGGATGAAGAAATGGTGGGAGAAAGAGGGAGAAAATAGAAGTCCAAGGATCGTGTGTGCATACGACTTCAATTCAGCTTATGCAAGAGCTCCAATAAAGGCAGTTAAAGATCTTGCAAAGGACCTTGGATTTGAGATTGGAAATGATCAGAATGTTGGACTCAGAGCTACAGACACATCATCTCAGGTTTTGGCAATAAAGGACTTTGGAGCAGACTTTGTATGGTTTGGAAATACAGTTGGTTCTGGAGCTGTCATTGCGAAAGACATGAAGAAATTTGAAGTTGGTGCCATACTTGTGATGAATCAGTGGGGACATGATGAGAACCTGATAAAGCTTGCAGGAGAGGGTGCAGAAAACGTCCATGGTGCGACAGGACACTACTACTGGGGATTTGAGAATGAAGCTCCTGGTCTCAAAACTCTCAGAAAGTCCATCGAAGACTACGGGCCAGAAGAATTCCCTGCATCACCATTCATAAGAGGCTGGCTCAATGTAAGAACCGCCGCTCTTGCACTGGCAGATACCAAGAGCAAATTTGGTCAGATAACCGGAGAAAATGTTAAGAAGGCAATGGAGACTTGGAAGGACAAAGAAATTGAAGATGGCATATCGCCTCCTGTTACATACACATCCACCGACCACAGACCAACAACCAAAACTCTGATTCTGAAGATAGAGAATGGAAAGTACAAGATGGCCAGTAATGGGTGGGTGGAGATAGAAAGAAAGCCTGAGTGGCTTGGCTGGTAGCTAAATCACAGTGTTTAGGGAAAACAGAAAGCAGCAAACCGAGGAGGTATCAGGGAAGTGTTGATACTTAATAATGTAGAGGTCACTTTCGACCCCTTTATTTTAGTTGTAAAGGGAGTCTCAATGGAGATTCCGGAAGGGAGCATTGTAGCGGTTCTTGGAGCGAATGGAGCAGGAAAGAGCACGATTCTGAAGGCAATATCCGGAATAATCAGGATGGAGAGGGGTAGAGTGAGTCATGGATTCATTCAGTTCAATGGAAAGAGGATCGAAAATCTACTGCCCGAGGAGATTGCAAAGCTTGGAATAATATATGTCCATGAGGGGAGGAGCGTTTTTGAGGAGCTCACGGTCGAAGAAGATTTGCTTGCAGGGCTTTATGGAAGGAGAAGCATCGATCCGAAGGATGCACTGGAATTTGTTTACAGTTATTTTCCCAGACTGAAGGAAAGGAGAAAGATCAAGTCAGGACTGCTGAGCGGGGGAGAGCAGCAGATGCTTGTCATAGGGAGGGCGCTGATTTCCAAACCAGATGTTCTCCTTCTTGATGAACCCTCGCTCGGATTAGCTCCAAAGGTTGTTACAGAGGTCTTCAAAACAATAAAGCAGATAAATGAGACTGAAGGCTTAACGGTAGTTCTGGCAGAACAGAACGTGAGAAAAGCTCTGGAAATAGCTGATTACGGATATGTTATTGAAGGTGGAAGGGTTGTGCTGCATGGAACTGCTGAAAAGCTGATCAAAAACCCGGATGTGCAGAACTACTATCTCGGTATTGGAGAGGCAGGAAGAATAAGTTATCAGGATGTTAAGTCTTACAAGAGAAGGAAGAGGTGGATTTCTTGAAGAACATTCTGGAGGTTAGAGATGTTCATTTGAGTTTCGGTGGGCTTGTAGCACTTAATGGTGTAAATCTCCAGCTTAGAGAGGAAGAAATACTCGCTGTTGTTGGACCGAATGGCAGTGGGAAAACAAGTCTTCTGAACTGCATCTGCGGATTTTACAGACCTCAAAAAGGATCCATCATATACAAGGGAGAGGACATAACCAGAGTTCCACCACATGTCAGGGCAGAGATGGGCATAGGGAGGATTTTTCAGACCCCGTACATCTTTCACGGAACTGTGGTGGACAATATAATGGTAGGCTACATAACGCAGAACAAAAACATGCTTAAGCTCATGACGATGAGTTCAGCGATAGAAGCCAGAAAAAAGGCTGAAGAACTTATAGAGTTTGTTGAACTTGAGATTTACAGAAACAGCCATGCTCATGGATTGCCTATGGGAATAAGGAAGAGAATTGAGCTCGCAAGAATTCTCATGTGGGATCCTGACACACTTTTGCTTGATGAACCAACATCGGGACTGAGCATTGATGAGAAGAGAGACATGGCCAGGTTCATCCTTGAGCTGAATGAGGTTCACGGTAAGACCATACTTCTTGTTGAACATGATCTATCTCTTGTTCACGATATCGCTCACAGAACTGTTGTGATGGATGCCGGTGTTGAAATCGCTGAAGGAAAGCCAGAGGAGGTTGTTAACAATCCTGAGGTTATAAAAGCCTATCTGGGGGAGTAGCATGCAGGCAGAAAACCTCCCATCATGGGTTAAAGAGGCCTTAGACAGCGTTCCGGAAGAAATAGAGACTTACATTTATGGGGATGACGTTGATGTTGAAATTCCATCTGAATATGACACCTTTCCAAAGCTTCTCCTCAGAAACTCAAAAGAGATAGGTGACAAAACCGCACTCAGAGAAAAAAAACACGGAATTTGGAAGAAAATCACCTGGAAGGAGTATCTGGAGAAGGTGAAAAAGCTATCTCTCGGTCTTATCGCTCTCGGTTTTGAGAAAGATGACAAGATCACACTTGTTGGCGACAACAGACCCGAGTGGCTTTACACATATCTCGCAGCTGAAGCTGCATTGGGTGTGCCTTTCGGAATTTATCAGGACAACCTTCCTGAGCAGCTATTGCCTCTGATACAGAACAGCAAGTCAAGATGGATTTACTGTGAGGATCAGGAGCAGACTGATAAAGTTCTCAGCATTCTCGATGAGATACCTGAGGTCAGCAGGATAATTGTGAAAGACTGGACGGGGATGTGGAGATATAAAGACAACCCAGTACTGATAAGCGTTGATGATGTCATGAAACTTGGTGAGGAGCTTGCGAAAAAGGAGCCGAGGCTATTTGAGGACAATCTGAACTCTCAGAGCAAAAACGATGTTGCGTGCTTTGCCACATCATCTGGAACGACAGGGGTACCGAAATGTGTTATGCTCAGCTATGAGAACATGATGTTCATGGGCTTGGCTTTGCAAAAGGTAGTTTCGATGAGCATTGAGGAAGATTACTTTTCGTTTCTGCCATTGGCATGGATTGGAGAGCAGATGATGGTTTTCTCGTGCGGTCTCACAACCGGTTTCAGAGTCAACTTCTATGAAGAGCCAGAAACGGTTAGCAGGGATATGAAGGAGCTTGGCCCCACAATTATGTTCGGCCCGCCGAGAATATGGAGGGACATGCTTGCAGAGGTTCAGGTTAAGATAGCCGATTCT
>JALUWC010000442.1 GCA_027019885.1 Geoglobus sp. | reverse complement strand
GACAGGAAATTGAAAACTTGAAAAAGAGATATGCAGAGGAGATTGAAAAGCTGGACAGGGAGAGGAAGAGGCTGGATAGAGAATATCTGAAATTTAAAACAGAGGCTTTGAATGCCGCATTACCACCTGCAAATGATGTGAGCAATTCGTTGCGGATTCATGTCTGATCTGCTCTGAAGCATCCGGCGTGCTGGCAATCCTGCAAATGAAGTGAACAACCTGGTGCGTATTCATGAATGCAATAGAGGTTGAAAATCTGGTTAAGAGATTCGGGGACTTTGAGGCCATCAGGGATGTCTCTTTTAAGGTGAGAGGGGGAGAGATATTTGCATTTCTCGGCCCGAATGGTGCTGGAAAGACAACCACCGTCCACATCCTGACAACTCTGCTGAAGCCCACAGGTGGGAAAGCATTTGTTGCAGGATATGATGTCAGGGAAGAGGCGAAGGAGATCAGAAAGAGAACGGGAATTGTTTTTCAGGATCCAAGCCTGGACAGGGATCTCACGGCATACGAGAACATGCTGATACACGGGGGAGTGTATGGCCTGAGCGGGGCAGACTTCAAAAGGAAAATAGAGAATCTTCTGAAGTTCGTTGAACTCTGGGAGTTTAAGGACAAACCCGTGAAATACTTCAGCGGAGGTATGCAACGCAGATTGGAGATTGCTCGATCCCTTTTGCATGAACCTGAGGTCCTGTTTCTGGATGAGCCAACACTTGGTCTTGATCCCCAGACGAGGGCTCACATATGGGAATACATAGAGACGATGAGAGAGGAGAAGAGCGTGACTATATTCCTCACAACCCATTACATGGATGAGGCTGAGAAGCTGGCTGACAGAGTGGCGATTATTGACAGGGGAGAGATCATAGCTGAGGGTAGCTGTGAGGAGTTAAGGAGAATGGCTGGAAACGATGTCATATACGTCAGGTTTGATGGTGAAACGAGTTGTTTTGAGGCGGAATTCATAAGAATGTGCAAAATCCTTTCAGATGGCAGGGTGAAACTTGACGTTGATAACGTTGCAGAGGCATTGCCGATGCTTTTTGAGCTTGCAAGGGAGAAAGGTGTCAGGATATCCGAGGTATCCTACCACACCCCAACTTTGAACGATGTCTTTCTGCATTTAACAGGAAAGGAGATCAGGGATGAGGGAGAGGACAACTTCCTGAGGGTTATAGCAAGGGCAAGATTGAGGAGGTGAGTATGAGGGCATTCTCTGTGATGATCTATCGCCAGATAAAGCGATTCGGCCGTGCGAGATCGAGAGTTGCTGGAATGATAATAAACCCGCTCATCTGGTTGGTATTCTTTGGTGTTGGGTGGAGCGGAGTGTTCAGAGGTGCAAGAGTTTTCGGTGGAGTGGATTATCTTACCTATCTGGCACCAGGCATATTCGCCATGACAATTTTCAATCAGAGTTTCATCAGCGGTATAAGTGTGATCTGGGACAAAGAGTTTGGGTTTCTCAAGGAGGTTCTTGTTGCCCCGGCTTCGAGAAAAGAAAGCATAGCTGGGAGAATTGTCGGGGATTCTATTGTTGCAACGATTCAGGGTCTTGTCATTCTTCTCCTTACATTTCTCCTCACAAATCTCAGACTGGCAGGCGTTATCCCCTCGCTCGCTGTGGGCTTTTTGCTTGCGGTGGCATTTTC
>JALUWC010000441.1 GCA_027019885.1 Geoglobus sp. | reverse complement strand
ATTATCTCCGCAACAATAACGAAAATCAACGAACATTGGATAACAACGTGAAATCTGCCAAGGAAACCTTTAGGAGTCTGAAGATTTTTGATTCGAGTGACATAATCCGGAAATTTTTCAACGAGAAGGACGGCAAAGATTTTCTATCTCATCCAGTCTCCCATATACGGCAGTCTGAAAATGGTGAAAGAAGTTTAAGGTGAAATTACGAACTTCGACTGAGAAGAGGATAAAAAACTGATTACGTTGGATGAAACAATCGTTAAAACGAACAAAAAGAAGTTCTACGTCTTCTCTGCTATAGGCATTGAAAGAAACGAGTTAACTCTGATAGGAGCTTGCACAACAAGAAACTACTTGACTGCAAGATCTTTCGTCAAGGAAGTTCTCAACTACTGCGAAAACAAGCCCAAGTTCATCATCGACAAAGCACCATGGCTTAGAAGAACTATTTGAGAGCTTGGGTTTAGATTTCAAGCACGAAGGGTTTCAAAAAGCGTAGCTTAATTGAATCAGTGTCTCTTCTTTCAAACAAAGAATCAAGCTTTTTCTTCCGCTCTATCACAGCTAAAAAATCCTGTTAGAATCTGGAAAATCTATTTTGCAAATTGTTTTGTGGTACTACAATCACCTGAGGTGGGATTGAGTTGACGGGTTCAAGCGAAGAATCATAAAAAAGAGCTAATCACGTAGAGCGATCTTTTCTTAACTCTAAGAAATGGTAATCCGAGATTTACAGGAAAAACAGCAAAATCCCGAAATGCTTGGACATTCTCAAAAACTCAATCAAACTGCGGATCTATTACTATAATTTGTCAGAAGAATCCAGACGGTACTCGATAAAATTGGCAAAACATAACTTCCTTACTATGTATTCACGGAGTGCTCTTGAACAACAAGATTTTCAAAAAATTTTCGAGCAAGAATTTTTGCAAATCCTTCTGTCAGATTTCGGAAATGAAGTGGCAAGTTTTGTCGAGGAGTCTTCTCAACTTAACCACCTCAAGTGGTTGTAATAGAGCATGAACAGTTTGCAGAACAGATTCCAGTTTTTTATAGGATTTTTTAGCTGTGATTGAGCAGAAGGAAATTTTAATTCGCTGTTTAAATGAGCTAGAAACTGCATCAACCAAACTTCTCTTCTTCTCAGTCGAAATTGGTAGTTTCTCTTTAAACTTCTTTATTCACTTCCAAACCGCTGTGTGAGAAACAGGATGAAACTCGGAGAGGATTTTAGCAGTTCTCCTCGTTGACGAAGTTTGGATGTAAGTCACTATGCCAAGAATCCTGATGTCGTTTGGAACTCCCTCTCAAACAACTCAAGCTCCTCTATCAATTCCTTCAGCTTCATCAAAATCGGTTGAAAAATATTCTGAGAAAGTAAATTTTACGGGTCTTGTCGAGGGAACGATAACTTTTTACTGGTAGTGATAAATTTCAATATCGATGTTCGTAACAGCAAAACACTACTACTCCCTTCTTAGGGAGTTGAGAAGAGAACTTGACGTCTTAGCAGTGGAGGATGTTTTACCGGGAGATAATGAGGAAATTCTTGAGGAATACTGGATTGTCGAGGATTTCGTAAAAGTTCAGATAAGAATGGACACTCGAAACCTTAGGAAGCGATATTTCTTAATAGAACCGCAGATATCTAAGGAAG
>JALUWC010000440.1 GCA_027019885.1 Geoglobus sp. | reverse complement strand
CAGCTTACCATTTTTCATACAAAACTAAGTTTATCGCAGATTTTTTAAACCCAACTGTTTTGCTCAAGCCAGGGGCCGTAGGGTAGCCTGGTTATCCTTCGGGCTTTGGGAGCCCGTGACCCGAGTTCAAGTCTCGGCGGCCCCATACGTTATCGTGTGTGAGTCCATTTTTTACAAGGCTGAGGTATTCCCTGAGTTTGATTTCAAAAAAAAGCAGACAGGTTTATCCCCATTTCCTTAGCTTCCTGAACCAGATTTTTATCCACACTCAGGGTTATTTTTTGCTTAACTGGGGCAATTGGACTCATATACATATATTGGAAGTATTAGCTAAAAAAAGTTAGCGGAAGCTGAGAGATTACATTTTCTAAGGATGGAGGAAAAAAATTATTTTTGTGTCTTTGTGTCCTTGTGTCTTAAGTGTCTTGAAAATTTTGTGTTGTTTGTGTGTCCATGTGTCCGTGTGTCCTGAGATCTCGTAAAGTTGCCAGAAAAAAATAAGGAGTGCATCTATATAGGCCAGGACACACCCTTAGAAAAATGGAGGAGAAAGCTTTTTTCAAGAAAATAAGCTCTCAGAGGCGTGACCTGAAAAATGACCATGTCAGGACACGCAGGACACAGTGGAAATAAAGGTTAAGTATGTTAGCATACAGCACAGTGTTATTGATTTGATTCTGATAATATTTTATCAAGAATTTTAATAATTTTATCCTCAGTCAATTCATACTTTTCTTCAAGCTTTGATAAGACAATAGAACTGAAAAACGGGTTTTTTTCTCTTAAAACAGTTAAAACTTTTTCATAATTTTGAGATACCCCCCCTACCCTCTTTAGAATGTTTTCGGTGGCTTCTTTACCCAATCCCTTTTTTTCTGCAATCTCTCGGAATTTTTCCGGGTTATCCAAAATCCATCTGTAAATATTGTAGCCTTCATAGATCTCTATAACTGCTTTTGTGGCCTTATCCAGTAACTCTTTCCTCTCTTTAGGAAAGTCTTTTTCGAATCTTGTATAGTGTTCTTTATCTATGCATTTTTCAAGAATATAGTCCCAACCAGTTGCCAGATAATCGAGCGCTTTTAAAATGGCTTCTTTTCCCCTATCATCCAAGCTGTAGAGTGCGTAATACTTTCCGATTCTTTTAGCGATTTCATCCCCTCCCTCTCCTGAAATATCTAAATTCTTAATTTCGTTCGAAAGTTCATATAAAATGTAAATACTAAGAGCATCAACGAGGACGGCAGTAGGTAATTCTTTGTGTCGAATTTTGTAGATTTTCTTTCTGCGGTCTTTTGGGTTTATTTCCTCAGTTATTAATCCTAATTTGATGAGATCTCTTATATGTTTTGCTAAAACAGGATCTGAAAGACCTGTTTCATTTTTTAATTCTTGCCAGTCTCTCTCCTTTATAAAAATCAAATTTAGAATCTTTCTCTTTGATTCACTGATATTCTTTTCCATACCACCACCCTAAGTATCTTATCATGACCGAAACATTTAAATGTTTTGGTATACTTTACTTAGTAATGGGATAAGTTAAAGAGGTGGTATTAAGTGGTCGGCACACCAAGAGATTACGGAATGATTCAGCTGAACGTTACAGTTTATCCTGAACACACCAAGATAATTGAGAAAATCCTAAATAGAGAATACTCAAAGCCTATTGCCCACAAATCAGCCTCTGAAATTGTCAGAAGGGCAATAGAACATTATGCCATGTTCTTAGGTGTTGATTTTGAAAAAATTAAATCGGAGGGATAAGAAATGCTTTCCAGCGCCCACACAGCCCTAAGGAGAGTTAGAACCTCAAAATATATCAAAATTCCGAAATTCTGCACCAACAGAGACTTTGATCACTTCTGTGGTCATTTTCTTACAAAATCTCCCTGTCCTCTTGGATATTTGTTCTGCATTTTCATGAGAGGAGATAAAAATGTCTTTGTTAGAATCTGCTAAACGATACCTCCAAGAAGGATTCAGCATAATCCCGGTTGCTCTGATAAAGTTACCCAATGGTAAATCCAGAAAACCTGCTCTTGTTGATTGGAAGAAATACCAGCATTCTCCCCCCACCTTAGAAGCGGTTAATAGCTGGTTCTCAAACCCTGAACAGTTTGAGCCAATAAGAAACGGTCATAAGCTGGGGATTGCCATAATAACAGGGAGAGTTTCTGGAAATCTGGCTGTTATAGATTTTGATTCTAAGGAAATGGCTGGGGAATTTCTGGGAGAGCTGTATGAAGCAAGTCCCAAGCTTTATGAGAAGTTCATCAATACCTGGGTGGTTGAAACAGGTAAGGGATTCCATTATTATTTCAGGGTGAAGGATCCGGATCCAAAACTTTTCCACAACAGGATCGGAATCAGAGAAGGCATAGACATCAGGGCTGAAGGTGGTTTCGTTGTCTGTCCTCCCTCTCCTCATCCCTCAGGAAAGCTTTACAGGTTTGTCAATAAGCCTGAGAGAATTGCAGAGCTGACATGGGAGGAATATTCCACCCTCCTTAGAATTCTGGAGAGGAATGAAGGACTTGAAAGCAGGTTCGAAAGATCCTTAGAACAGGATCCCACTCCCAGGAAGTCTAAAGATTTTTCGACATCCAAGGATGGTGAGATACTCTCAGAGAGTAAAATTCTGGAGATTGTCAATCTGATTAAACCAATATATAGGCAGGGATACAGGAATTACATTATCCTCTTTCTTAGTGGATGGCTGAGAAAGGCAGGGATTGATTACAGCTCTGCCAAAAGAGTTGTTGAGATTCTGGCTGAGGGGGATGAGGAGAAGGATCTCAGGTTTTACGTCCTTGATCGGACATACGGACTTAAGGGTAATCCTCCAACAGAGGAAGAGCTTAAAGGGAAATCAGGGCTACAGGAAATAGCTGAAAGGCAATTGGGAGAGGAAAAATCCTTAGAACTGATAAGGAGACTTGAGGAGAAGCTTGGGAAAGCTTCACCCTTCAGGGATTCAATCTTCAGCCTGATTGATTTTTCCAGGAAGTTATATTATGTTGCCAATCCCAAAAAGGGGATAATTGCCAGAGCTTATGAGGATCACAAGAATGGAGGAATTGTTTACAGGGAATTAATAGCTGAGTGCTGTCCTGTCAGAGTTGTTGTTTTTGAGGATCCCCTTGGGGGTGTGAGAAAGTTCGAGATAGAATTTGATGGGCTGTTAAAGAAAGTTATAGGTCCTGCTGATGTTGATACCATAGCTCAGAGGTTAAGGGCTGAGGCTGTTGTGAAACACAAGAGACTCATTGAGGATGCCTTAAATTCCCTTATAATTGCGTTCATCAGGAATGGGAAGGCAGAAATCAGGAGAGAGCTTGAAAAACCTGGTTTTTACTTCATTGAGGGAAATATTAAAGCTGTTAAATGGGAACCTGAAGAATTCACCAGGGAAGATCTGAAAACTTCCCTTATTCTCCTCAATGAGCTGAGAGAGAAATGGTATCAGCATCTGTCTGAGAGATTCACAACCATAATCAAATGGGGAATTCTGGCACCTTTCAGCTATGCAATAAAGCAGATCAGGGGGACTTATGGGATCCACTTCCCTTGGCTTTTACTCCATGGTTCTGCTTCAACAGGCAAATCCACCTTAGGGAAGATAATCAGGGCGATGTGGAACCTTCCACCAGAGGAAAAGGGAGGTTCCCACATTGATACAATACCGAGATTTGGAAAGGTTGTTTCTGAAAGCACGTTCCCCATCCTGATTAATGAGGTTGCCGATGTTCTCGCCAAGGACTCTATGAGAGAAGTCCTGAAATCATCAATCGAAACCCTGTTTGCAAGAGGTAGATACGTCCAAGGTGTTTATGTTGAAGAGCCAGCATTAAGCCCAATGATCTTTACCACAAACAAAACCTACCCATCAGATGATGCTCTTTTGAGGAGATTCATAGGGATTCTTTTCACTCTCTCTGACAGAATTTCGGAGAAGAAAGCAAGACAGTTTGAATCTGGAATTCTTCCAAGAATTTACGACCTGAGGTTCTTGGGTTATTTTGTCTTCCAGAGAATAGCTGGAAGTCCAGAATTGCTGAAAAAGGACTGGAAAGAAGTTTCAACATCCCTCCTTAGAGAGGCTTATGAGTATACTGGAATGGAAGTCCCTTCCTGGATTGATGAACTTCATGAGGGAGAGAGTCTTGAGGAGATTACTGAGATCATCAATGAGGAGATAAGAGCCAGAATTCTGGATGATCTCAATCAGAGATACTCCAGACACATTTCTAAGGTTGAAGCATTGATAGAAGGTAATTCCGTTTACACTTCAGAGCTGAAACACAGGGTTAAGGCTTTGCTGGAAGGGAATTTCGTTCCCTGGGCTTCTCTGAAAGGAGATGATGTGGTCATCACGAATTCTGTTTTGAAGGTTCTGGATGGTTTGGCTGTGGACTCTCTCAAATCCTTAGCTGAAAGGTTTGGGTGGGAGTATAAGTCTATCAGAACAAACGGGAGATTTTCCAAAGGTGTAAAAGTAAATTTGGATGAATTCATAAGATTCCTGGAAGGTTCTGAAGTTCAGGAAGATTCTGAGGAGATTCATGAGGATTTTAATGAATTTGAGCATTATGAGGAGGTGTTGGGCTTATGAAATGTCCTCATTGTGGTCAGTATATCGAGAACACACTCTGGGAGGCTTTGAAACCTTACAGAGAATTAACTGATAAAGTTGTGGTAACAAATATTGATACCATCTTAGAGGTAGGATCAAGAATCAGAGCGATTTTCGAGGAGAAGAATGGAAAGCTGAAGATAAGAGGTTATCAGGCCGTTACTCTCAAGAAGGTTGCCAAAGCTCTGAGAGTCCCCCTTTATTACATAGAGAGGAGAGCTGAGCTGGTTAATCTCTATGAGTTCGATCCAAAACAGATGGTTCATTCCGATCATTTTCTGAGGGCTGATCAGCTTCTCCCTGTGTTTTCTGGAAGTGTTGAAGAGCTGGGAGACTGGATTTACAGGAAGTTCATCCTTCAGGCTCCTCCCTTAGATAAGGAGGAGAGGAGGTGGTAAAACTGGAAGTTTTGGAGGTCCCAGATCTTAAAATGGGTGATCTGGAAATTCCCAGGTTCTGTCCTCTGATGAAAAGGAAGTGTCTGAAAGAGGTGTGCATGTGGTTCCTCTCTGACAGGATATGTGCGGTTTCAAGGATTGCCATAAGGCTTGATGCTTTTGTTGAGGGAGTTCCTGTTGTCAGACTTTTCGGGGAGGTTGAGGAAGATGGCAGGTAAGAAATACCTCTCTGGCTTTATTGATTTCGGAATTTTAGGAAGAAAGGAAGCCTATCTGTTCAAGAATGATAAGAAGGAGAAAGAGAGCCAGCCATCATTCAGACTGATGATCAAGGACAATGGCACATGGAAGGAAGTTGGAGTTTTCTGGGTTAGAGAAGTCAAACAGAAAGAGCCTGAAGAGGAAGTCTTTGACATGACAGGGTGAGAATGTGGCTGAGGTTCTTTACATCAGGGAAGGAGTTGGAAGGAAGCCAAAACCCTTCCCTCTTTCTTTAGCTCTTGAACTGAGAGCCAAGGGATACAGCTATGAGTTCATAGCTTGGAAACTCCAGCAGATGGGTTATGATGTTTCAAAGTGGACTGTGATGAGGAGGCTCAAACCTTATGAAGGAGAGGAAAGCTTTGAGTGACTCTCCAATTTTTAAACATGGTTGGAGTGATTCTGAGAAAATCTCTGAAGAAGTCCAAGAGATCATTGAGATGTTTGAGGCTGTGAGATCTGTTCCACTACCACCACCCTTGGTGAAACCCATTAGGAGAGCTGGGAGGAAATCATACAACCGGTTCCTTATAATCTCCCTGATTCTGTATGGACTTAAAAGGGAGTGGAGTTTCAGACAGATTCAGGAGTTTGCAGGAGATAACTGGGAGTATTTGAAAGAGCTGAGCTTCAACATCAAGAAAGAGCCTGATCACAGCACAATTTATCTTGTTGCTTCAAAGCTAAGGGTGGTGGATGTGTTTCGCTATTATGCTAAGATGAAGGTTATGAGAGGTGAAAATCCAGTTTTGTGGTATTGAGGTGGTGAGCATGGCTGATGCTGAGGAATTGGAGAGTTATGGGTTTCCAGTGAGATACATCTCAATTGGATTCTCGAATCATGAGGATGGTGGAGGAGTAAAGGTGGAGGTAAGGCTTGATGGGGTTGAGCCTGAAAAAGTCTTGGAAGTTTCTATGAAACTTATCGGGATGGTGAGAGGAAAGGAGAATGAGAATGATGATATGAGAGAGGTGGTGTAGTTGCATACTGAATTGGGTGAGATTCCATTGGAGATCAGGAAAGAAGGAAGGATAGTCATAAACCGAAAAACCAGCAGATATGATATTCTTGTTGATCTCCCAGCAAGAGTCTCCTATTCAATTAGCAATAGCACATCCATTGAAATCATCATCACAAAAAACAGAGAGATGATAACAAGAAAAGAAGGCAAACTGTGGAGAAGTGGTTCAGGAGGTGTTACTCTCAGGTTTAGACTTCCCAGAAGTTACAACCATTTGCTCTCCGACGTCAAAAAGATCCCTGTGAGGATAATTATTGAGCGAGAGAACATTGGAGTGTATGCGGATCTGAGAGATAAATGAAGGCTGAGAAAATTGAAACCCTGATGGAGATCCTGAAAGAAAAAAGACGATTCACACTCTTAGAAGCTGAAGAATTGGCTAAGCAGATCTGTAAAGCGAACACTGCATCCTATGTAACAATCGAGGCAATCTCACGCTTGAGTAAAAGGTATAAGCTGAGAATTATCGTCTACTGATGTAATTCAAGAACATAAAGAAAAGAGAAGGACGGCAGAGGAAAAAGGTGATAAATTCCTTGCAGAATACTATGATAAGGAAATAGCCCAGCTCTGGAGAGATTACGAAAAGAAAAAGAGGAGACTTGAAAAATGGTAATCCAATCGGACATAATCAGAAATGTGGAGAAGCTGGAAGGTGTTAAGGCTATTCTGCTCTATGGCTCTTTCGCCAGAGGTGAGGAGGACTCTTTATCTGATGTCGACATAATGGTCATCATCGACAATCCTGAAATTAAAGAATCTATAAAAGAAGAACTGAAGGAACTCAATCCAACCATCACCACAGTAAACGGTATTGCTGAAACCATAAAGCTTTACCCGTCAACAATTGTAATGCTCAAAGAAGCAGTCCTTCTCTATGGAACCCTGCCTGAGATACCCGAACCAAGAAAGGAAGATTTTCTGAGAGAAATCAATGAAGCCCTCAAAATTTTCGAGATAAATGAAGGTTTACTCAACGAAATCGGAGAAGAAGCAACAAGTACGATCATATACTCCTGCATTCTCAGAGCAAGGCAGGCATACATCATAAAGTGCCTCATAAGGAAAGAAAAAATGACCAAGAAAGGTTTCATCGAAGAGCTGAAAAAGATTGGAATAAAGCCAGAATATTACGACTACTATCGGCTTGCAAGAGATGACAAGCTGAACATAACACTACCAAATCACAGGCTTAAAAGATTAATCAGAGCTGTTAGACGTTATGTCAGAAAGGTGAGAGAGGAAGTAAAGAAATATTGACCCGCTCCACTCCTTATCCATATGTTGTTAAGTATATGGGTAACCCCCCTCCCTCCCCCTATATACTAAGAATTAATTGAATACTGCTGGGATTTGCAGCTTGCAGGTTGGCTGGATGGCTGAGATGGGCACTTTTTAAAGGCCTTTTTCAGCTTTTTAAAATAGGGTATGAGTTTGAATTTTTTAAAAAAGGCTATTGAAGACAGTATTATAATATTAAAGATAGTTGAAAGAAT
>JALUWC010000439.1 GCA_027019885.1 Geoglobus sp. | reverse complement strand
AATGAGGAGGAATATCAGAATGCCTTGAAACTTGGAGTTTGTGAAGTCTTGAGAGAGGATAGAGAAAAGGGCCATCCAATAATTTTGAATGACTTTGTTGATGAGATTTCACTTGAGAGTTTTGCCCCGGAAATCATAATTGGAGCGATTCTCGAAAATATTGAGACTTTCAGAACTCTTGCAGAGCTTGAGATGGAATTATTCGGAAATGAAAGGTATGAGAAAATTTTGAACGATTTGCTTGGGCTGGAAGAGGATTATGGGAAAATTGAGAAACTCGACAGGATTGTGGAAAAGGCGGGAATTATTGAGGCAGAGATAAATGCGGAGATTGAGAGAAGAGTGTCAGACGTGAAACTGACCATAACAGGAAACGAACTCCTCAAACTTCTTGAAAAAGGTGAGATAACTGGAGAAATCGAAAGACTCATCTCATCCATTGTTAAAAAATTTGAAAGTGAATATATCAATGCAGGAATTCATGAGCCCGTATTCACAAGAACTTACCCGGTTAGAGTGGATAGAGATTCACTCCTCAGAGCTGTTGAAAATGCAAGGATCAGAACATCACTTGATTTTTATCTGAAGAGCCTGAGGATCGCTAAAAAACTGAATGTTGACGAGATAAACTCAAGAATTGCATTTTATAGAAAACTTGGACTGTACAAGGATTTCGCAGACTATGGTTTTACCTTTCCTGAATTTGGAGATGGTACGGAATTCAGAGGAGGAAAAAATATATTCATAAACAATCCTGAGCCTGTCAGCTACTGCATAGGGAAATCAGACTTTTTCGGGCGATACGAAAACATAGCTATCCTTACAGGAGCCAATAGCGGAGGAAAGACGAGTCTTCTTGAGCTTGTTTGCCAGATTGTCATCCTAGCTCACATGGGATTTCCGGTTAATGCCGAAAGAGCCAGAGTTTCGGTTTACGACGAGATATTCTATTTCAAGAAAAAGCAATCTTCTTATGGCTCAGGAGCTTTTGAAAAGGCAATAATGAGCCTTGCAAAGGCAATATCAGGTGGGGGGAGAAAGCTGATACTAATAGACGAGTTTGAGTCTGTAACCGAGCCCGGAGCTGGAGCAAAGATACTTGCTTCTCTCCTCAAAATTGCAAATTCCAAGGGGCACCATGTCATTGCTGTAAGTCATTTAGGAGAGGAGTTCATGGAATTTGAGTTCCTCAGAATTGATGGAATTGAAGCGCGAGGACTTGATGAGGGTCTGAATCTTGTCGTAACAAGGCAGCCAGTTTTTGGAAAAATCGGAAAAAGCACCCCTGAACTTATTATTGAAAGGCTGATGGAGAAGAGCAAGGGAGAGACAAGGGAAATTTTTGTCGAAATGCTCAGGATGTTTAAAGAAATGTAGAAAAATAGAGAATGAGACCTAATCCTGAATCTTCGCCCTCTCCACCACAACCTCATAATCCCTTTCTATCTCCTTCAAAAACCGATCTTTTGTGTAACCTCTTCTGCAGGCAAGCAGTGTTGCTCCTCCAGCCCCAACACCTTCTTTGACAAAACCACCCTCATACGCCCGCAATCCTGCCTTCACCGAATCCCCCAATCCAGGATCGCTTGCGATTACGTCGGCTGCAGATATGGTAACAATGTCTGCTGTTTCATCTTCAGCAACATACTTGGTTGTTGCTATGTGGATATCTGCATCAGGACTCAATCTTTTCACAATCTGGGATACAGCAGCCATCTGAGTTCCTCCTGCAAGGATTACCGGTTTTTTCGACCCAATGGCAATTCCCGATACTGCAAGCAATACCGGATCTCCAACTTCAGCCACAATTTCAAGTGGATCGTCACTCTTGACTCTGGAAACAGCCTTTTCGATGACCTTTTGCTTTATCTCAACAGGATTCTCGGGCATGCTTGACGAAACTTTTGGATTGAGGCCAAATGCCTTCAATACTGCTCCAGCCGTTGTTGTCCCTGCTGGAATGCTCTCACCGACCATGATTGTGTCAAACTCTTTTGAGATTTCTCTACCGATGATCTTCGCATACTCGAATGTCTCTCTCGCCCTATCGATGTCAAAGGCTGATCCTTCAGCTATGTTTCCTCCAGTGGGTGCGTTCACAGCAAAGTACGGCATTTTTGGCTTCTCTATCAGACCGCTGTCAACAACAAACAGGGGAATTCCTGTAAGCCTCAGAGCCGTGTATGTTATCAGAGCTGGAGTTGGCTTCCCATCCGGAGTTGCAGGTGGGAAGGGTATGCTTCTGCAGTGCCCATAGCACAGAAGCTCAGCATCGGCAGGTGGTGTGAATTTGATCAGCTCAGGACTTTCTCCAGCCACAGTTATGCCTGAAATCTCTGCTGTCAATGTGTTTCCAATGCACAAAACAAATGCTATCTTTCCATCGAGCAGGTCTGAAAAGTCTCTGCCCTTAATCACCTCATAACTCATGATAATCGAGAGCTTCTGGACTGGATATAACGGTTATTTTTGTGTTACAATAGTACTACAAAATGGGAGTTGAAAGTATTAAATAATATCATGCGAAAATTGATGATTGTGGAGGGCTGGCTGATAGATGCTGACTACATCACAGAAAATGAAAGGGCTGTAGTAAGACTGTGGTGCAAGGATGATGACGGAATTTTTATTGTTTACGATAGAGATTTCACCCCTTACTTCTATGTAATCCCTTACGATGATTTTGATCCGATGAAAGTCTATGCTGAGACAAAAAACAGAACAGTAAAACCCCAGAGTGCTAAGATTACCGAGAAAAGAATTTTTGGAAGAAAAACAGAGGTTTACAGAATTTTTGCCAGACACCCACAGGATGTGCCAAAACTGAGAGAGGTTTTCAAAGCATACGGAGACGTGAGGGAGGCAGACATTCCATTTGCTTACAGATATCTCATAGACAAAAATCTGGCATGCATGGACGGAATTGAAGTCACAGGAACAGAGAAAATTGAGAAGGGCATCAGGGTTGTTGAGGCTGAAAAGGTAAAAAGGATGGAGAGAAATGGATTTCCAGATCTCAGAGTTCTTGCCTTTGATTGTGAAATGCTGGCAGAATTTGGCATGGCAGATGCAGAAAGAGATCCGATAATAATAATTGGCGTTAAGATGGGTGATTTTGAGGAGATAATCCACGGGAATGAGCGAGATATAATATCGAGATTTGTGAGGATTATACGGGATCTCGATCCAGACATAATCGTCGGATACAATCAGGACGGTTTTGACTGGCCTTATCTCAAAAAAAGAGCTGAAAAGCTGTCTGTAAGATTGGCGATAGGGAGGGATGGAAGCGAGCTCACATTCAGAGGTGGAAGACCGAAGATAACCGGTAGGCTGAACATTGATCTCTACGATCTTGCGATGAGGTTGGATGTGAAGGTGAAAAAGCTGGAGAACGTTGCAGAATTTCTTGGAAAAAGGGTTGAGATAGCCGACATAGAAGCAAAGGACATATACAGAAAATGGAGTTCAGGGGATAAGGAGAGTGTATTCAGATATTCCAAGCAGGACATCCTGAACACATACTTCATAGCTGAAGAATTGCTTCCGATGCATTATGAGCTTTCAAAGATGATAAGATTGCCTATCGACGATATCACAAGAATGGGTAGAGGCAGGCAGGTTGACTGGCTTCTCTTGAGTGAGGCTTTCAGGCTTGATGAAATTGCCCCAAGTCCAAGCGAGATAGAAGAGAGCTATGAGGGGGCTTTCGTTCTTGAGCCTGAAAGAGGGTTGCATGAAAACGTTTACTGCCTTGATTTTGCATCAATGTACCCCTCGATAATGATAGCCTACAATATCTCCCCTGACACTTACGTTTCTGGCAGGTGTGATGAATGCCATACTGCTCCTGAGGTCAATCACAAATTCAGGAAGGAGCCGGATGGCTTTTTCAAAAGAATACTGCAGGATCTGATAAAGAGGAGAAAAGAAATTAAGATGAAAATGAGCAAAACTGAGAGAGAAAGCATCGAATACAAACTCCTTGACATCCAGCAGCAGACATTGAAAATCCTGACAAACTCCTTTTACGGATATACAGGCTGGAGTGGGGCAAGATGGTACTGCAGGGCCTGTGCAGAGGCAACAACAGCGTGGGGCAGGTATTTCATAAGGAAATCGGCTGAAACGGCTAAAAACATGGGATTTGAGGTTCTCTACGGCGACACTGACAGCATATTTATAAGAAGGGCTAACTTGAGCGGTGATAATCTCGAAAAGGAGGTTAAAGCACTCATAGAAAAAATATCTGAGGAGCTTCCTGTCACGATTGAGATTGACGAAATTTACAGCACAATATTCTTTGTTGAGAAGAAGAGGTATGCGGGACTGACAAACGATGGAAGACTTGTTGTAAAAGGTCTGGAAGTTAGAAGGGGAGACTGGTGTGAGCTGGCAAAAGAGGTTCAAAAGGAGGTCATTGAGATAATCCTGAAAGAAAAGAACCCTGAGAAGGCTATGAGATATGTCAGAGAGGTGATAAACAGAATAAAGGGAGGAGAATATCCTTTGAGTAAATTCGTGATATACAAAGGGCTCACAAGGAAGCCATCAAAGTATGAAAGCATGCAGGCACACGTGAAGGCAGTGCTGAAAGCTCAAGAATTCGGGTTTGTTTATCCTGTTGGAACGAAAATTGGATTTGTGGTGGTTGAGGGTAGCGGAAACATTGGAGATCGAGCCTATCCTCTTGAGCTCATAGAGGGTTTTGATGGAAAATATCTGGACATAAAAACCAAGCATGGAATTGAGAAGAAAAGAATTGACAGAGATTATTACATAAACAATCAGGTGATTCCAACTGTTCTCAGAATGCTGGAGAGATTTGGTTACAGCGAGCTGACATTGAAGGGGAACATGCAGAAGACGCTTGATTCATTTTTCGGATGATATCCAAGAGCACAAAGGGAAAGGTAGAGAGAATAGAGACTGAAATAGACACCAATGGGAAGGCAATTCTGATTCCATCCTCATAAACTCTACTCTGACATGGTTTCGATTCGGAGTGATGAAACGCAGTAGATGAGACTGAAGATTGCCCTAAGAGTTTAAAAGGGAGCGTTTGAAGCTTTACTATCTTGAGATTTTCCTGAAAGAAATTTATGCTGAGGTTTTGGAAGGTTAAAATGAAAAAGTGCTGATGTTTGAGAGATTCAGCAGTGGAAAGTGATTAAGAATCAATCTGGCTCGATCTCCGATAGGATTAATTTAGAGTAATAAATAGAACAGCTATTCCCTCAGCTTCATGTATTCATCAATCATCTTTTCCCAGTCCTCTATTCTCAGACCATAGTTGAAAAATTTCGCCGGCAACTTGCCGTAGCCGATACCCTCTCTCCTGTTAAATTCCCATGCCATTCTGTGAATTCTCTCTCCAATCTTCCTCAATTGATCCAGACTGTATTTTCGTCCGGTAGCGATCTCAATCAGCCTTGCAACATCCTCCCACCCCATGCCTATATCCGGCAGAGCGAGGAATCGGCAGTAAACAAGGCTGTCAACAACAGCATAGAAGTCTTCAAGTTCTTTTACAAGGGAAGCCTGTCCCTCAGCTGAGAACCTGTCAAGCTTTCCTGCAAGATTCGGGCGATATGCACAGCTCCTCATGTGACATGCTCCTCTCGGCGATGTGGAATAAGCCAAAGCCATGCCGAAGATTCCTCTTGGATCGTAGGCGGGAGGTTCGAGGCCATTAACGTGCACACCTTCAGCTCCAGTCATCTTTTCAAGCCTCATAACCCCTTCAGCCAGCAGATCACCAATTCCTTCCCTGAATGCTATTTTGCGAATCAGCTCCACATACTTATCCCCATCACCGAATTTGATTTTCTCTTTGAGCTTCCCAGATTTACTGAGGACTATAGCAAACCCTATGACATTTCCCGCTGAGATTGTGTCAATTCCATAGCGATCAGCCAGATTGTTTGCTTTTATTATGGATTCCAAGTCAGCATTACCAAGCAGAGAACCAAAGGAATAGAGAGTTTCAAATTCAGGCCCCTCTACCTCAACATCCCCAGCCTTACTTATCCTTCCACACGCCACCCTGCATCCAAAGCATGAATTTCTCTTTACGAAGTACTTCAGCATGCGCTCGCCATCAATGCTTTCGATGTCAAACTCAGACCTCTCCCAGTAGTAGGAAGGCAGGCTCTTCGATTTGTTCACAATCCACATTATATTGGGCGTGCCGTATTTCTGGAGAGCCGAAAGCTTGGAGATGACTTTCTCCCTCAGAAACTCCTCGAACTCGGAACTTTCATCAGATTTTCCATTGCCCTTAAAAACAACAGCCTTAACCTTCTTGGAACCAAGAACTGCTCCACCTCCTGCCCTTCCGAACTGCCTGCCCTTTCTATGAGTTATACATGCGAACCTCACCAGATTTTCACCCGCCTGCCCGATAGCGAGTACTTCCCCGCCTTCGTCTTTCCTCAGCATGCTCTCAGTCTCGAATGCATCGAGTCCCCAGAGAAAATCGGCTGGTTTTATCTCAACATCCCCGTTCTCAACAACCAAGTAAACGGGCTTCTCACTCGTTCCAGTTATCATGAGTAAGGTAACATCGCTCAGAGCCATCTCGTGGGGAGCGAATCCTCCACACTGGCTCTCCCCGTAACCATTGGTGAGAGGGGATTTGAAGACCGCGGTCATTCTTGAAGCCCCGCTCATCCTGTAAGAATTGACAGGGCCCACAGCAAATATTATGGCATTTTCAGGAGAAAACGGATCGATTTTTGCTGGTATGCCCATCAGGAGCTTCGTAGCTATGCCTTTCCCGCCTATTAGCTCCCTTTCGTCCTTCTCATTAACCTTTGAAATTCTGATGTCTCCATGGCTGAGGTCAACAATTGCGAGTTTCATGATAAATGTTCTGAAAAACAAAAAATAAATAAATCACGGCTTTGAGTGTATCCTCACCCTCGATTTAACCTACTCAAATGTCTCCTCCACCCCCTCACGAAAGACGTGTTATGATCCCGCAATGCTTGATGGTTTTCCCTTTTTATGGAAATCACCTCCAATACATCCCCATAACTTCCCCAAATTGAATCACGTGCCCCTCCATTGCCTTTTCAAGCTCCTTTTTTCCTGCACCAGGCTCAAGACTGAGCACTGTGTCGAGGGCGTAGACTTTGAAGTAGTAACGATGTGGTTTTCCGCGCGGTGGACACGGTCCATTATAGCCAATCCTGCCGAAATCGTTGACTCCCTGTATCATTTTTACAGGGCTGCTGACAATCTTCTCCTTCGGCATTCCTTCCGGAATCTCTTTCACAGGCGCAATGTTCCAGGCAATCCAGTGGGTGAACACACCCATTGGTGCGTCGGGATCGTCAACGATTACAACAAGGCTCTTGGCATTCTCATCAACCTCCCCAAGGCGAAGAGGTGGGCTCACATCAATTCCATCACAGGTGTACTTCTCAGGAATCCTGCTGCCATTTTCAAATGCCGTTTTCACCACGAGAGATTTCTCACTCATTTCAACCACCCCCTTTTCCGATACACATGATAACATTACAAACACGATCAGTAACATGGAAAGGTGCAACATTTTCACCACTACCACCATTAAAAATGTACCAAACAAAGACAAAATATTTTCTGTCCTGACGGATGAAACTGAGATAACGCGGAACAGTACTCTCGAAAGTTACCCGAAACCCTTTTTTAACACATAAGCATGTTTCAATTCAGCCTGCCCCGGTGGGGTAGATGGATATCCTGTGGGCCTGCGGAGCCCACGACCCGGGTTCAAATCCCGGCCGGGGCATAAATTCGGGAGTTGAACGCCCGTTAACAAAGTTTAACTCCTTAAATACCAAAGAGGACAGAGTA
>JALUWC010000438.1 GCA_027019885.1 Geoglobus sp. | reverse complement strand
CGATCTCTATGTCTCTCAGCTTCTCAAGGTCAATTTCAGGCATGAGCTCTCTGATTTTGAGGACAGCAGGCACAACGGCGGTGAAGTAGTTCAGGCCGAGAGACATGAAGGCTGCATCGATAACCATCAGCGCTACATTCCCGCTGTAGCGTTCAGTCTTCAGGCAGCGGTCACAGTACTTCCTGAGCCATGGAACTCTCCTCATGTGGGAGTGTACTGACTCTATCAGCTTCGCCCTGTCTGCCATGCTTCGGACTGGGTAACTTCAGCAATTCAAATATCTTTTGTTTTGGTTTGAGGGGGTGAAGTGCTGATTCACTTTCAGACCTCAGGCGCACCTCAACGGTACCTCAGACCTAGTGCAAGCAGCACACCTACAGCTCCCGCATATGCCGATAAACAATGGGATCACTCAGATTAAGGCCGATACCCGTCAGAATCGCAGGTGTAACCAGGTAATAATATTCTGATGATTCTTTTAAAATTTCTTGGTTGCGACTTTCCATCTACAACGTATTTCAGAAGATTTCGTACTTTTCAGACGCATAAGCACATCCTCCAAACTTTAAACATCACGATGAGAACCATAGAAATTCTTTAAATAATTGGGCCGAAGTTCATAACGTGAAGCTTTCCGGAGACGCTAGGGAGATATACAGAAGGATAACAGCCCTCATAAGCTCCAGAATCACCCTTGATGAGAGCAGAGAATTACTTGCGGACTTCAGACCCACCTCAGACCCGTCAGAGATACTCAACAGGCAGAGAAGACTGAAGGAGGCCTTCGAAAGGATTGATGTCGGCCTTAAAAGTGAAACATCAAGGGTTCGCCCTTTCAGGTTGAAGAAGTCCTATTTCCCGGACAGGGTCTTTGTCGCCACCGAAGATGAGTTTGAAGAAGCGTCAACCCTTTCGGTCTGCCCTGTTGAGCTCGACGCTGTCAGCGCCCCTCTTATCCTCTCAAAATCTGCGGGTGTTGGGGTGGAAGTTCATGAAATAAGTGACGTTGAACTGGCTCCGGAAATGTACGTGGAATCTGTTATAGAGCAGAAAAACGTTCTTGAGGCGGTCTCCAGAGTTATCGAGTCCTTTAAAGGCATGAGTGTTGCAGGTCAGCTTCTGAACCTTGTAGGGTCTCTGGAGGAGACGTATACAAAAAAGAAGCAGATCGAATCTATCTTTGAGCTGGTATCTCAGGAGGAGGCGAAACTCAACGAGAGAATAGAGAAACGGGTGAGGGAGAAAAGCCTCAGGCTCGAAGGAGACGCGCTGCTCGAGTTTCTGAAGACTGGCAGCTTTCCAATGGACGAGCTGGAAGAAATCATACTCGAAGAGATTTTTGAAAGCGAAAAGAGTATTTCAGAGATATTTGGCAGCTATGTGGAGATTTTTCCAAGAAACCTGAAAATCCCTGTTCGAGCTGATGTTGAGGCCGTTGAGAGGCTTAGAGAAGAGATTGAGAGAAACCTCAATCTGGAGTTCTACATGGAGTGCCGGAAAGTGGCAAGGAAAATCATGGAGATGCTGCCAGAACTTGAAAGGGAAATTCGGGAGGTATACACGATAGAGCTTTTCAGGGGAATAAAGGAGTTCTGCCGGGGTTTTTTGTTCCCTGAGATCGTTTCAGGAGGTATCGGGTTTCTTGAGGGTAGAAACCTTTTCATTGAGAACCCG
>JALUWC010000437.1 GCA_027019885.1 Geoglobus sp. | reverse complement strand
TGGAGCGTTTATATTAAATGACACCACTCGAGTGTTCATATTACCAGCGGTGTCGTTGGCGTATATCCTTATCGTGTGCCCACCGTTAGCGAGTGGTAGGGTTTCACCGACAAAGTAGCCGTTCTGCAGGGTAAGAGTTACATTGTAACTTGAGTCAACCTCAGCCAAAGCTGTGTCAACCGAAGCAGGGTCTGTGAGAGAGACATTTATGCTTACCCTGTAGCTCGAATACGTTGCCGAAGAAACCGGAGAATTTAAGGTTATAGAAGGTGGGGCATCGTAGGTAAGCGGCAGGTAGTCTACATTGCTCGTATTAATAGTGTAAGATGAGTCGCATATTCCGTCTGTGTTGCTATCCGTGCAAGTGTCGCTATAGCCGGTGCCATCGGGCTTACCCCAGTAGTTACCGGCTATATACGAGCCGCCAACGATGTTCCCGCTTAAACTCTTGCTCGTATTCCAGTAGTTGGTATATATCGTGCCTTCAAACAAAACGTTGTTTGTGTTGTTTAGGATGTTGTTGTAAATATGGACGCTTCTACCATTACGTAACACAATACCATAGTTGTTTGAGTGAATATTGTTGTTGCGGATAAAATTATAATCGTACTGTAAAGAGGGAGCCGCCCAAATGCCGGCACCGTTGCTAAAAATGGTGTTGTTTTCAATCGTAATCCCATAATTGCTGCTCTCCAGCTCAATTCCGATATCCCAATCCGATAGAATTACATTTTTTACCGTTACATTGGCTTTGCCAGTCCGTATTACTATTCCCTCGGTATTTCCCACATCCTGACCATCGATCTTATGTCCCTGTCCGTCGATTATCACATCGTTTGTTTGAATATCAATGCAGATAAGAGAGCCACTATTTGTTATATCCTGCGTTAAAACGTAAACTCCTGGGGATGTTATTGTTGTACACGAATTAATATCTGTTGCACCACTCACAACCCCAGCAAGAAAGGCCACAAAAACCAAGTCAGCGATTAAAAGCTTAAATCTCATTTCTTTTCACACTCCGTCTTTGTTGTAAACTCCGTTTTAAATCTGGTTCACCAGTTGCGTTGTATGGACTTTGGTTAGTGTGATTCAAATCATGCTGAAACATCGGCCACGGCGAGTTTGCAAGCTGAGCATTAACAACCCCCACAAGAACGGGAAAAACTGCGGCGAAAAACACGAGTCTAAAAGCCCTCATCCATTCTTCACCCCCAGCGTGTTTCGGGTTCTTTTCAGCTTGCCGGTTTTGAGATCAAGGCCACTCAGATGGCGAACTGGATTGGAGGCAGACGGCATTTCCGAAAACTTTCCTGACGGGTGCATCGAAAACCCTCCAATGCCGGTATCCTGCTATGAAAATCCATCATAATAAAGAGTATAAAAGTTTTATTGTTCAACAAATAAACATCAAGAACGCAAGGCAAAAATAAGTGGTCTGAATTTGGAAACGTTCAGACGATCTCCAAAATTCTTTCTACCAGAGCATTAAAAGCCTTTGAAATCTCATGTTCTTTATGAATTTCAACGAAAAACGGATCGTCGGAAACTTCACAGCTACACGGTATTTTTGCAACAATCGGAAAGTCAAAGTCGACATCACTTGTAACCCTGTTCAATATAACATATTTTTGTTTCTCGATGCTCTTGGATACATCAAAAAGAATTTTCAGCCCATCAATATCATCTCTCCCTGCTCTCGAAACAAAGAAGATCGAATCGCTCACAAGCATAGAGTTCACGCTCATATAACTCAAACCGGGAGAGTTGTCAAGAATGACAAAGTCAAAGCCCATCGACTTCAGCTCAGCAAGAACTTCCTGCAGTCTTCCCAAGATTTTCAAGCTCTCAACATCGCTTCTCACTAAATCCCTTCTGATCTCCTGAACGGAAGGAGATGCAACTATCACACTCAGATTTTTTCTCACTTCAGTAAGATAATCCTTAACAGGCACTCTTTTCATCAGCAAATCGTTTACAAACTTCGAGCTTTCGAAAAATGAATAGAGACTTGGAGCTTTCATGTCAAGTTCGATGATACACGTCTTCTTCCCCTCTTCAGACAGCCTGTACCCCAGATTTGTCGCCACAAACGTTTTTCCACTCCCACCTTTAAAGGAGTGCAGACCAATTATCATTTCTCCTACCTCCTTGCCACCCACATCATGTAATCTGTTGGGGTGGTTGTCGGTTCTTCAGCCAAACCAATAACGAAGGCTGAAAGAACTAAAAGAGTGATTGCTATGATCATGTGCATCTCGAATGGAAACATACTCGAAAGAATGAATCCCATGTAAATTGGTACAACTATGAATAGCATGCCAATCCCATACTGCTTTGCCTCACTTCCGATTCTGCTTAGATCGGCCCATATCACCATGCCAAACACATCCACAAAGGCATATGAGGACTGGATCAGGTGAGCTGAATAAAATAGATGTGATGGGAAAAGAAGAAGAGATGCCGAGATTGCAAGCAAACCTGCAATGGCAACACTCTTTCTGCCGATCAAGTCATAAATCAACCCAGCAAAAACTATAATAACTGCATAAAAGAGGATGTGTGTGGTTATTCCTGCTTTCCTGAACGCTTCTTCCATAATGCCATACATGACCCCTCCTATCAGATAAAAAACAAAAACGGGCAGGGAAAAGTAAACAAATTTTCTGTTTAAGTTTGATTGCACCTTCTCAAAAGTCATTTCGGGAATCGTATATATCAGCATTAAAGGAGCCACTGAAACCAGAATGAGTGCAGGCAGAAAATCATACTCAACATAATTCATGAAAAGATACAGGTAAATGTTAGACATGAATGCACTCACAGCGAAAATCCTGCCTCTCTTCCAAGGTTCAACGAATCTCGCAAAATAGCTGCCAAATGTAACGACAAATATTCCCATGAGAAAGCCAACTGCAGCAACTGCAAGGTAACTCAGAGTGGCAAGGAATGCAAAAGCGATCAGGAGAGACACTGCAATTTTCAAAAGTCTTATCCTGTTCTCAACTCTGTCAAGGAAAATCAATGAGAAGATAATCCCACCAATGTGGAAAATATAAAAGTATGAAAAAAACGTATAAGAACTTACTTTAAATGTTTCAATTATTTTTAGTGAAACCGGTCCAAAATTGGGGAAGGTGAGCAAAAAAGATCCATAGGAGAAAACGAGCAGGAAACTTGTCAGATCAGACCTCATAAACCACTCTCCTCCCTACCCTCTTTTTCTTCAAATAACCCATCTTGACGAGGGTGTTGAGGTAATGACTCTCTATCGCCCTTCCTCTCCCCGTTATTCTGGCGACATCAGAAGCTGTTCCACTGCCAAGTTTTATGAGCGCCATCGCAGTTGATCTTAAGTTATCCGGGAGTTCCAATAGCGCTAAAGAGTCGAATTTTATTTCTTCTCTTCCGTTAATTTTCTGCTCTATTCTCTCCAGAACTTCCAGAATTTTTACCAAGATATTTACAATTTCCTCTGAGTTGCTCACATTATGATTTTAATGCTCGATATTAATAAAACTATTGCGAAATAACATGCAAGAAAAATGGATATTCAGAAGATATCCACAAACCACTTCACAAGCTCCTCAAACTGAGAGTGGGTGTTGACGTTGTTGGTATCCATTGGACTCTTGAAGAAGAAACCAAGCTCCCTGACCACGCCATAAATCCCTTTTTTCTTTGCAAAAAGGAGAAATCTCGCTATGTCTATTGTGAGTGGAGCGGCAACAATCGCATCTACGGCATCCCATATGAAGTAAAATTTCATCTTTGTGCCCAGGAACCCCTCAAAGTGTATGAAATCAAATGCTGTTTTGTTGTCAACCAAGGATGGGAAGTACTCTATCTGGGTTATGCTGAAGGGCGAGTAGCCATATATCTTCTCAAGAACCTTGTCCTTGCTGATCACCTTGCTCTCCTTGTTCTCGCTATGACTTAAGACAAGCCCGTCAAGATCTCCAAGAATGTTGTAGCTCATCCATCCAATCACTTTCAGATTTCTGTAGGCGAACATAGGTGCGAGAGTTGTCTTAACAAGAGTTTCCCCTGTTTTCCCATCATTTCCTGCATGAGGAGTCTTTTTCTCAACTGCAAGCTCTTTCAATGCTGGAATTGATGAACCGGGACTTGGAGTAAAGTTGCCATAAGGAATTCCGTTTTTCAGTGCAACATAAGCATACAGGATGCTTGCAGAAGCGTGCTCCTTTACGTCATCCTGAATCATTTTCTCAAAGCCATCAAGACTCCCGTGGTATTTTTCGCTGTAATTCAGAAGAGGTTCAGTTGATGCGGAATTTATCACAACGGTGTCATCATCTGCAAATTCCAGCAGATCTTTCTCAAGCCTTTCAACAATTTCAGACAGGGTTAAATCTCTGCTCTCAAGTGTTTCAAGCTCTCCAAGAGCCTGTACACCGCTCCCGCAGTTTATCGCTGTTCCTTTCTTTGCCTGTATTTTTTCAAGCCCCTCTCTGACTTCTTCAAGCAGGTGTCTTTCAAAGTGTCTGTTTGCCTCCCAGTGCTGAAGGGTTGCCTGGTACGCGTTCTCAACCCTTCGTATCTCATGCCCACCAAACTCAAAGCTGAGGGGGGAGTATTTGGATAGCCCATCAAAATACGGGAGCTCACTAACAAGCCCTGTTTTCTGGAAGTTATTTCTTTCGATGAGCATTCCTCCAACCATTGCTGTTGTTGAAACGATACCGTAAGCACCAACGTACCATATTTTCATGGTTACCCCCTCCAAGAATTGGGATCAATGAAAGTTTTAAAAGGTGCGGTATAAAAAATTTTGTGGGAGCAATGCTGAGTGAGGAATTGAAGAAAGAGGTTGAAAAATCAGTAGTAGATGGTGGCAGTGTCATTTTCGGAATTGAATTTATTGACCTGCTTCTGAGAATTATTGGATGTGCTGTTGCGAGCATTGAAAATGGAAATATTTATGAGGCAAAAGAGATACTGGGTGAAACGGGAGAACTGATCTACCAGAGGTTTAAATCGATTTTGGTCGAATGAAGATTCGATAATCGCAAGTTTTTTATACAAGCAGATCAATCTGTCCCCATGGATTTTCTCGCGAGGAGGTTTGCAGAGCTCATCGCAGGCAATATGGTATTCTCTGACAACTATGGCAGTGGGATGAAGAAATGGAGAACAATATTCGATATCTCTCAAAAGGAGCTCGCAGAAAGATTGAACATAACACCCTCGGTTATAAGCGATTACGAGTCAAATAGGAGGAAATCCCCCGGTATGGCGTTCATCAAGAAGGTTGTTGAGACTCTGATTGAGATAGACAGAGAGAGAGGATGGAGAACTCTTTCGAGATACAAAGAGCTGATCGGTGCTGAGTTTGATGTAATTATTGACATAAACGAATATTCCAGCCCCCTTTCCTCAAAAATACTTGCAGAACGTGTCGATGGAACACTGATAACTGACTTTGGAAGAAGCGCAATGGGGCATACCATTGTAGACAGCCTTAAGGCGATTCTCGAAATGAGCAGCTATGATTTTTACAGGCTCTTCGGTCTGACAAGTGAAAGGGCTCTGGTTTTCACAAAGGTGACAACAGGCAGGTCTCCTCTTGTGGCTGTTAGAGTTACAAATCTCAAACCAGCGATCATAGTCCTCAATCCCATAAATGGTGGTAATCTGGACAGACTTGCCATTAAAATTGCCGAAATTGAAGGTATAGATCTGGTTGTTACCGAAATCGAGGAGGATGAGCTTATTTCAAGATTGAGGAAACTGGAGGTGTAAATGATGATTGGGATAGTCTCATACGGAACATACATCCCCAAGTACAGAATAAAAGCCGAGGAGATAGCAAAAATATGGGGAGAGAATGCAGAAGCAATAAAAAACGGTCTTGGAGTTTATGAGAAAAGTGTTCCTGACATTGATGAGGATACCGCCACAATATCTGTAATGTGCGCAAGAGAAGCAGTAAAAAGGGGAAAGATTGTAAAAGACGACATAGGGGCTGTTTTTGTCGGATCGGAAAGTCACCCTTACGCTGTCAAACCAACTGCAACAATTGTTGGCGAGGCGCTTGGAATAAACCGGTTTTTCCACTCCGCAGATCTCGAATTTGCATGCAAGGCTGGAACTGCAGGAATTCAGAACTGTATGGCTATGGTTCAATCAGGAATGATAAAATACGGTCTCGCAATAGGTGCTGATACAAGTCAGGGAGCTCCCGGAGACCCTTTAGAGTATTCAGCGTCCGCAGGTGGAGCAGCATTTGTCATAGGCAATGATGGAGTTATAGCTGAGATAAAGGATACTCTCAGCTTCACCACCGACACGCCGGATTTCTGGAGGAGGGAGGGGCAGCCATACCCAAGCCACGGAGGAAGATTTACCGGAGAACCGGCATACTTCAGGCACGTGTCAACAGCTGCAGAGGAAATAATGGAAAGAAACAATTTGAAGCCTGAGGACTTCAGCTATGCTGTATTCCACATGCCCAACGGAAAATTCCCAGTTAGAGTTGCGAGAATGCTTGGTTTTTCTGGCAAGCAGATTGAACAGGGACTGGTTGTGAGACACATAGGAAACACATATTCAGGATCATCGCTTCTCGGATTCTGTGCTGTTCTGGACATAGCTGAGCCAGAAGACAGGATTCTGCTCACGTCCTTTGGAAGCGGAGCGGGAAGTGATGCCTTTATTATCGAGGTGAAAGAGAGAGTCGAGTCCATTGAAAGAAATCCGGGGGTTTGGGACAAGATAAAGAATGGTATTTACATTGACTACGGATTTTACGCAAAACTCAGAAGAAAAATCAAGATGAGGTGAAATGATGCGAAAAGTTGCTGTCATTGGAGTGGGAATGTCAAAATTCGGTGAACTGTGGGAAATGAGCTTCAGAGATATTGTTATATCCGCTGGAATAGAGGCAATAGAGGATGCAAATCTTGAGGGGAGAGAGATTGAGGCGATGTACATAGGCAACATGAGCGGAGGGAGGTTTATCTCACAGGAGCACATTTCTGCATTAATAGCGGATTATTCAGGACTTGCATCAATCAACGTTCCATCAATAAGGGTTGAAGCTGGAGACGCGAGTGGTGGCGTTGCTTTAAAGGAGGCATACATTTCTGTTGCTTCCGGCATTCATGACATTGTGATTGCTGCTGGAGCTGAAAAGGTGACTGATGTTGGGTCTGCGAGCGAGATCATGGACTCAACCATCGATCAGGAGTGGGAGGCATTTCCGGGAGCGACTCTCGCAGGACTGTATGCAATGATGGCAAGGCTTCACATGCACGAACACAAAAGCACCGAGGAGGATCTGGCAATGATCAGCGTTAAAAACCATAAGAATGCGGTAAATAATCCAAAAGCCCAGTTCAGGAGAGAAATAAGGGTTGAGGATGTGCTCTCATCACCTTACACAGCAGAACCACTTAAAATGCTTGATTCAGCCCCGATAAGTGATGGAGCTTCAGTCCTCATTCTGGCAAACGAAAAGGTTGCAAGAAGATACACAGATACGCCGGTCTTCATTGACTCCATAATTCAATCCAGCGATTTCATCGCTCTTCAGAGCAGGAGAGATATACTTGATATGATGGCAGTCAGAACAGCTGTCAGAAAAGCTTTGAGAATGGCAAAATGTGATGTAAAGGATGTGGATGTTTTTGAATTTCACGACTCATTCACAATTGCAGAACTTTTGCTTTATGAGAATGCAGGACTCTGCAAAAAAGGAGAGGGGCATGTGCTTGTGAGAGATGGAGAAGTTGAGATAGGAGGAAAGTATCCCGTGAATCCGTCAGGCGGTTTAAAAGCCTGTGGTCATGCAGTTGGTGCAACGGGTATAAGACAGGCTGGTGAGATCGTCCTTCAGCTCAGAGGGGAG
>JALUWC010000436.1 GCA_027019885.1 Geoglobus sp. | reverse complement strand
GAAATATCGTCTCTTTACCCTCTCAAGTAAATGGGCCAAGGCTTCCACCCTGGCCCATCAGTTCAGGCTATCGTTCCCACTCCGCTAACTTGGTTTTCCATGCCACAAAACGTGGCCTTATATTTCCACCCTGAGACTCCATCACTGAAGCAATAACGATGGAAACAACGCCTAAAATAGCCAGGCCAGCCCAGCTACCAAGATCGAAGTGCTGCACCAAATCATAAAATTGCTGCACAATCCCCAGTAACATCAAAACAATGCCTCCAGAAAACACACTTCGCTGCTGAACCTTGTAACCCAACATACTCATACCTACACCAATAATCACCGTCAAAAGTGAAACAACAGGGTTGGTATTTGCCAACAGATTGATACCCAGGCCAATTACCAGGCCCACCACAGCGATACGCCTATAGGTATCAGGCCTGGATTGACTGCGACACGAAATGTCATACACCATCGCCGCTGACACCAATGCACTTACAGGAAATAGAATTTCATAGGGGAAGTTTGTCATTACCTGCAAGGCTTCAGCCAGCAAAAAACTAACCGATATAGCCGGCACAACTGACAAACTTTCCAACATTCCCCTTATCTTCGAATGAGGATTTAGATAAAGAGAAATCTGACGAAAAATGAAGAACAGAGTTGCAGCCAATATGGTTAACAGAAACAAATCCACCGAATAGAGCCAAAGGCTACGCCCCATCAGAACCGCTAAAGGCAGGAGTTGTAACCCAAGGGCAATGGCACCCTCATTCGTTTTAGCCGCTGTATTATGGCGTGAAGTCTTGCGACTTAAAACAATGACAATAACAGCAAGCACCATCACCATCAGGCCAATCAGTTGTGGATCACGTAACGGCAACAAAAGTGCTGCATTACTCAGTAGATACAAGACCGACAATTTTCTCGACATGCTTCGCGCCAGCACTGTAAACCCAAGCAAGGTCACTGGTATCAACACCAACAAAGCAACGCCACTGGTCACTAGCCCTGAATTCAGGCTATCCACTGACCATGCAACATAATGTGGATAGGTACTGACATCTATCCCCGTGGTTTGGGAAAATATAAATGCCCCAAGAATGGCAAAATTCGCAGGTATCGAGACCAACGACAATGTTAATAATAAACGCGCACTCTTACTCTCTTTCAACCAATGCCCACTGGCAAGACCGATAGCGGCCAATGCTCCGGTATGACCCAACATCAAAAAATATCGAAACACATCATTCCCGCTGTCCCAACCACGCACAAGGAAACTATACATGGCAACCAATACAGCGCCTGCCCCAAGAATGCGCAGGATTGCCGGTAGGTTCTTCATGAGGTCAAATTTTTGTTGGCCTGGACGAATGAACGTTTCAATCCAAGGATCTTGTTGAGTATTCATTTTTGCTCCTCCCTCGAAAGCAATGTGTTCAACTCCTTGCGTAAATCTTCTTCGTTCTCTTTAATTAAAAAATCACGCTCCAACAAATCAGTTGGCCCATGCTGATCAACTATCATTTCTGCTTGGCTGATATTTATTTCCCACCGATCAAAAGATTCATCCAACTGACTTTCCAAATTATTATTATTCATCTCGCTGGCCGCATTGATTGCGGAAGTTGTGGATTGTCGCGCCCTCATTAGTGTCAGCTTCTGCTTCATCTCTGACAGGCGCTGTTCAC
>JALUWC010000435.1 GCA_027019885.1 Geoglobus sp. | reverse complement strand
CAACAGCAACAACATCCCCCTCCAGAACAACATCTCCCCTGAAAAATCCGGGAAGCCTTATTAGATATGTGAATCTGTAGAAGTCCCTGCCATCTGCTCTCCCTGCAATCTTGCTGCTTTCCCTTATCTCTGCTCCTGTTTCCCGCGATATGATCCTGGACAGCTTCTGACCAAGATTTTTATCCCCCAGATAAATATCGACACCCTCCTTCTTGGTTTCAATCTTTGAAATGAAAGCATTTGGATTGCTTCTCTCCTTCAGAAGAGCGTTTTCAACAATTTCAAATATTTTACGAATTTCATCATCTCTCAGATCTCTTCTGTCTGCTCTTATCTGAAGTATGGACTCATAGTAACCTCCAGCCTGTCTGCTGCACTTTTCGCATGCGATTTTTTTCAGCCTTACCTCGAATGATCCCTCACAAGCATACGGAAAGTCCCTGAGCATGCCCTCAACAAGAAGCCTGTATCTGCCGATCTCATCGCCCACGGGCTCAAACTGAACATCATCAACCTGAAGCTCATCATGAAGTCTCAGCTCTCTGAAAAGATGGTATCTGACAGCATCCTCCAGTGAAACAGCTCTCCACCTGTCAAGCCTGAAGTCTCCACATCTCGAGCAGTGAGCAATCTCAACCACAGGTGGGACTGAGACGATCTCATATTTCTCAGCGAGACACCTTCCACAAACAGCGTAACTGCTCTCTTTCCCACATGAGGCGCATTTCATTGCAACCCTGAAAATAACCGGTGGGGTATTTATTGCTTTTCGATGTGTGATATGCTCAGGGTTTGGATGGCCAAGATTTTAATACACACATTCAGATTTCGCAGTATGAAGATCATCGCCTTCGTTGGTTTGCCTTTAAGCGGGAAATCCACAGCCTCAAGGATAGCTGAAGATATGGGTATACCTGTTGTTGTTATGGGGGATGTTGTGAGGGAGGAGGTGAGGAGAAGGGGGCTTGAACTCACCGACAGGAATGCAGGGAGAATTGCAACAGAGCTCAGGCAGGGCGAGGGAATGGACGCCATAGCAAAGAGGTGCATTCCCAGGATAAGAAGAAAGCTTGAGGAGAAGGGTGTTGTTGTGATTGACGGAATAAGAGGCATTGCAGAGGTTGAGAGATTCAAAAGAGAGTTCGGAGACGATTTTGTCCTCATAAACATCGAGGCTCCAGCTGATGTGAGGTTTGAGAGGGCTGTCAGAAGGAAGAGAGCGGATGATGTCAGAACAGTCGAAGAGCTGAAAAACAGGGATGAGAGAGAGCTTTCCTGGGGAATGGGAGATGCGATGAAAATGGCAGACATAACTGTTGAAAATGCAGGAAACATGGAGGATTTTGAGGAGAAGATAAGGGCACTGCTGAGGCATTTTTTGCCAAGAGTTGAGGTGGATATTGAAACAAAGATTCATCCAACCGAGGATGAGGAAAAGGTAAGAAAGGCCATTCTCAACCTGTTTCCGGATGCAGAATTTGTGATCGAAAATGATACTGTAATCGCAAGAACATCAAACCTGTCAAGGTTCAGAGAGCTGCTCAGGATGCAGAGAATCCTTGACACTGCAAGAAGCATGTTCATCTCAGGCAGAGCTGGCAGCAGAATAACCGTCTATCTGAACAAGCAGACGGCCTACATCTCCAGAATAAACTTTACTGAAGAGGATGCCATTCTCTCTCCTCTGAAGGTAACTTTCAGGCTCTTTGACACCGATTTCGAGAAGTTTCTGGACTACCTCACACCCGAAACCAGAGATGGGAAACCGATAAAAGAGGTGGACAGGATATAGAATTCAAATAAACTGTCAGAGGTGATGGTATGGGATTGAAGGAGATGATAAGGGCATGGCTTGAGGATGAGGAGATGTTCAGGCAGGAGGTGGATGACGAGAGCGCTGATTTCCACTTCGTAATCGAGGTGCCTCCCGGTTCAGGACAGGTGATAGACGTAATCGCTCCGAGGAACAAGGGACTTGTCGTGGTGGCAAGTGGTGTGAAGCTGAGTGAGGAACACTACTCGGCAATTATGGGAATGGAGGAGAAAGAAAGGGAAAAATTCATGTGGGAGATAAGATTTGCTCTCATCTTTCTGAGCACAGAGTTTCAGATCCTTCCAGGTGCAGCAACTCCCCAGCTCTTCCAGTTCACAAGAAAGCTTTACCAGGAGGATCTGACGAGACAGCTTCTCATGGATTCTGTGGGAGAGGTGCACAAGTGCAAGCTCTTCGTAATCTGGAAGATGAGGGAGAGGTTCGACAAAGCTGACAGTGATAAGGGCATGATGTACGTTTGATTACAACAAATTTTATAATTGTATTTCAGAAACTGAGAAGCGATGAAGATTCTGATGGTCATTGTTGATGGAATGGCAGACAGAAGTGTTGATGGTACAACACCTCTCAAATCTGCAAGAACGCCAAATCTCGATCTGCTTTCTGAGATGGGCATCAACGGAATAATGGACACAATAAGGCCCGGAATAAGGCCGGGAAGCGATACTGCCCATCTCTCAATTCTCGGCTATGATCCATTTCAGTATTACACCGGAAGAGGCCCAATTGAGGCATGTGGTGCTGGAATTGAGGTCAGGCCTGGAGACATCGCATTCAGGGTTAACTTCGCCACAGTTGAAGGAGATGGCAGCGTATTTGACAAGAGAGTCGTTGACAGAAGGGCAGGGAGAATTCAGGATAAGGAAGAGCTTGTTAAGGCAGTAAATGAGGGCGTAAAACTCGAAGGTATTGAGCTCATTCTCGGAAATGCCTCAGGTCACAGGGCTGCTCTGGTTCTGAGAGGCGGTAACTTATCTGACAGAATTACAGACAGCGATCCGAAAAGTGAGGGAGATAAAGTTAAAAGAGTGGTTGCACTTGAGCCTGAGGCAGAGCACACTGCCAGAGTTGTCAATGAGTTTATTGAGAGGAGTCATGCAATCCTCGACAGCCACCCTTTGAATGAGGAAAGAGCGAAAAATGGACTGCCAAAGGCGAATGTTCTGCTTTTGAGGGGAGTTGGAAAGGCCGTTCACGTTCCAAAATTCCATGAGAGATACGGGATGAGGATGGCAGTCATTGCAGGAACAACTCTGATCAAGGGCATAGGCAGGCTTGTTGGAGCTGATGTGATTGAGAACGAGAGATTCACAGGAAGCAAAAACACAGATCTCGATTTAAAGGTGAAAACTGCCCTTAAAAGCCTTGAAACACTTGATTTTGTTCTTCTCCACATAAAGGCTCCTGACGAGTTTGGACATGATGGAGATTTTGAAGGCAAAAAGGATTTCATTGAGAAGGTTGATTCTGCTTTTGAGGCTTTTACATCTCTGAATTTTTCGGAAATCTGCCTGACCGTGCTTTCAGACCACACGACCCCGGTATCTGTCAAAGACCATACAGCAGATCCTGTTCCTGTCATGATTGTATGTGAGGGGGTGAGAAGGGATGACGTGAAGCATTTCAACGAGTTCAGTGTTTACAGGGGAGGACTGTGCAGGATAAAGGGGATGGATCTCATGAACATCCTGCTCGATTTGACAGGTAAATCTAAAAAGTTTGGAGCGTAGAGAAACATGATGCCCGAAAGCCTTGTCATACCTGAGGGGGTAAGATTTGATGAAACACACATAATTCACGATGGAGATGTGATCATAGGAGACAATGCAGTTGTGGATTTTGGAATAAAAGCCAGGAAAATAATAGTCGGGAGCAGAAGTGCCATAAGTGGATACGTGATAGGTGATGAGGTCAGGCTTGATCCATGGGTGAAAGTGAGGGGAGATGTCATCTGCAATGGTGACGCCTACATCGGTGAGTTCTCATCAATAGAGGGGAAGCTCACGGTCAAGGGAGACCTTGAAATAGGAAGAAACGTGAGAATTGAAAAAGGTTTTGAGGCAACAGGGCTCATAACAATCCAGAACCCTCTGCCTGTGCTCATATTTATATTCGTTTATCTACTTGAACTTCTGAGGCTTGGAAGGCTTGATGAGATAGAAGAACTTCTAAATGAGGAGTTTGAGAACCCCCTCGTCGTTCCGGACAATTCAAGGGTGTCAATCGAGCAGATCAAGACATCAAGGAATGCTGCGATAAAGTTCAGCAGAGTGCTTGGCAACCTGAGAGCGAGGGATGTCACCATAGAGGGGGCTGAGCTTTACGGCAGCATTAAAAGCAGGGATGTGGTAGTACTGGATTCAAAAATTCATGGCGCAATTGAGGGCAGAAAGGTCTACATAGCCAGCTCAAGCACGGTTTTTGGAAGGATAATCGCAGATGAGGTGCATCTCGAAAACGGATGTTCTGTTGAGGGAAGCATAGTCGGAAGAAAGGGAGTCTGGGTTAAGGACAGAGTTGAATGGGAGATTGAGGAGGATGGAGTGGGAGAAGAAGAGATTCAGGAAGATGTTTCCGAACATATACAGGGAAGTTGAGGGAGATATCTTTCCCTCTGTTCTCGATCACCTTGAGAGGTGCAAAGATATGAAGGAGGCTGAGGAGGTAATAGACTATTTCATGAAAACCGGTGAGATAACAGAGGAATACGGGGAATTTCTGAAGAAGAGCGGGATCCTGAAAGAGATTATAAGCTCAAGAAAGCATGGAGAGTACACAAAGAGGGGATTGAGATGATTGAGGTAGGTCTCGCAGGAAAGCCAAACGCGGGAAAGTCAACTTTTTTCAAAGCCTCAACAATGGCTGATGCCGAGATCGCAAGCTATCCCTTCACAACAATCGAACCGAATGTTGGAATAGCCTACGTAAGAACCGAATGTATTTGCAGGGAACTTGGAGTCTATCCATGCGGTAACTGCACTGATGGAATCAGATTTATTCCTGTAAAGCTGATTGATGTTGCTGGACTTGTGCCAGATGCACACAGGGGCAGAGGGCTTGGAAATGAGTTTCTGGATGATCTCAGGCAGGCGGATGCGATAATCCATGTTGTCGATGCATCGGGCATGACAGATGAGGAGGGCAATGAGATTGGAGACAGCGTAAGAGACCCAATTGATGATGTGGAGTTTCTTGAGAAAGAGCTTGTGATGTGGCTTTTCGGGATTCTGAAAAAGAACTGGGATAGGATTGTCAGAAGGATACAGATGGAGAAAAGAGATCCAGCGAGATTTATTGCTGAGCAGCTTGGCGGTCTTGGATTTGACGAGCTGATCGTAAAGGAAGCTTTGAGGGTTGTTGGAGCAGATGTTGGAAAGATGGATGACGGGAGCCTTGTGAGTTTTGCAGATGAGCTTATGAAAAGGAGATTCAGAATCGTGATCGCTGGAAACAAAGCCGATAAGGCTCCTGAGGAAAATCTGAAAAAAATCCGGGAGATTGGCGGAGTTGTGTGCTCAGCCATGTATGAGTTCACCCTCAGAACCGCAAGTTCAAATGGCTACATCAGATACAGGCCCGGGGACAGCAGCTTTGAGATACTGAAAGAGCTGAATGAAAAGCAGAAAAAGGCTTTAGAGATGATTGCCGAGTTCATGGGGAGACATGGAGGCACGGGAGTGCAGGAAGCAATAAACAGGGCGGTGTTTGAAAAGCTCGGCTACATAGTTGTGTATCCGGTTGAGGATGAGAACAAATTTACAGACACAAAGGGAAATGTCCTTCCCGATGCTCTCCTTGTTAAAAAAGGCACCACAGCCAGGGAGCTTGCATACATGATCCACACAGACATCGGAAAGAATTACATATATGCTGTTGATGCCAGGAGGAAGATAAGAATATCCGAGGATTACGAGCTGAAAAATGGTGACGTGATAAAGATCGTTTCAGGTGTTTGAAATCAGTTAAAATTCCTTTTTGAGTTCTCTTGCAGTGGCATTTACTGCTGATGACACCATTTTAAAAATTCATCACTCAGTTCCAGATTTTACTAAAAGGATTCTGAATTTGAAATTAAGAAAAATAAAGCCTCCTAAACCTTCGAAAACAAAAATAAACCGTTATAAAGATTTAGAATTTTATAAAGTTAAAAAATATTTAAGTTTATTGAAAAACAACGATCGATCGGGTGATGTGATATGAAAGCTCTGGCAGGTGTGTTGCTTGCAGGCCTGCTGTTGCTGGCTGTGATGATGCCGGCAATGGCAGAAGATACAAACAATGAGAACAAAACGGCGCTCGAAAGCAAAAAGTTTGAAGAGAAAAGAAAGGAGATACAGGAGAAACTCAGAGAGAAGAAAGGGAAATGGAGGGAGTTCAGGGAAAGAATCAGAGAAGCAAGGGAGCACTTCATGAAAATCAAAAGAGAGAGGTATGAGGAGAGGAAGAAGATATATGAAATGATAAGGGAGAGGGGTCTGAATGATACCGAAGTCTTCAATGCTGCAAAGGACTTTCTTGTGAGTGGAATTGATCTTGCAATATCCCACATAGAAGTTTATGAGAAGAGAGTTGTGAACCTCAATCTGAGTGATGAAAGGGAGCAGAGGCTGATCGAGGAGGCCGAAGCTCTCAAAGCAGCACTTGAAGACTGGAGGACTGCAATTAACGAATCCCGGACACCCCAAGAACTGAGAGAGAACCACAGAGCATTTGTTGAGGACTGGAAACTTATTAAGGTAAAGATCCATGCTCTTGTCGGACTTGCAATGGCTTACAAGCTTGAGAGAGTTGCAGATACCGCCCAGAAGAGAGTTAGTTTAATCCATGGAAAGCTCGATACTCTTGAGGAAAGAGGAGCTGATGTGAGCAAGGCAAGGGAAATGCTCTCAGAATGTAGTAAAACAGTAATAGACGCCAAGAGGAAGATTGACACTGCAATTAGCAAATTTGAAACAGTTCTTAACACCTCAAATGCTGATGACGCAAAAGAACTCGTCCATGAGGGGAAAGATACGTTAAAAGATGGTATAAAGGACCTCAGGCACAGCTTTGTCGAGCTTAAAAGCACATTCAAGGAGGCTGTTAAGAGCGCGAGAGGTCTTGCAAAGGAGCACAGGAAGGAAATGAGGGTAACCAACGAGGGTAATGTGTCTGCAATTGGAGGCATGACAGAGCAGTGATGGGACAAGTATCTTCCTTTGAACACTTCCCCTTTTATTTTTGGGTACACACAGACTGAGAACGTCGGTAAACCAGTTACTGTTCCCTCAAAAAGTATTACCTCCTGAACTCAGGAAACTGGTAAAGTGTGCATTTTAAAACCTAAAACCGGAAATCAATGGCATCGACTCACTTAAAGAGTGGCAAACAAACTCAACTCGGTTGATTTTTCAGATGCTATACGACCAACAGGAATGTCATCCACTTCACGCCAGAATTGCGCCAAAAAGAGTAGCACATTTTAGAAAAACCAATGCGGGGGGAGGGATTTGAACCCTCGGACCCCTTCGGGAGTGGATCTTGAGTCCACCGCCTTTGGCCTGGCTCGGCAACCCCCGCTCAGAAGAGGAAAAGAGAATTTCAGTTTATTTAGTTTATGGTCTCCCCATTCAGATCTTCTGCTCCCTTTTGCCCATTACCTCATTAATCGTCTTTATAGCACACAAATCCCCACACATGCTGCAAGTTTCGCCTTGAGATTTTCTTCTCGCATGAATCTCTCTGGCTTTTTCGGGATTGATGGAAAGTCTGAACTGAGTTTCCCAGTTTAGGTTCTTCCTTGCCAGGCTCATTTCATAGTCAGTTTTCCTTGCTCTCTCTTTCTGCCCCTCCTTGACGAGATCTATGGCATGAGCGGCGATCTTAGATGCTATAACCCCCTCCCTGACATCATCAACAGTTGGAAGGGCAAGATGCTCTGCTGGAGTTACATAGCATATGAAATCTGCTCCATGCATTCCAGCAATGGCAGCCCCAATGGCTCCGGCAATATGATCGTAACCTGCAGCAATGTCTGTCACAAGAGGTCCAAGCAAATAAAGCGGAGCTTCATTTGTCGCAT
>JALUWC010000434.1 GCA_027019885.1 Geoglobus sp. | reverse complement strand
GAGATTATGTAAACAATCCAGAAGTTAAAGAAGACATTAAAGCTTGTTTGGTTCAAAGGGGTTTGAGGATTGGTGGTATCCCTACTCGAGAAAGGATCAGAGTGTGGAAGGATCTTGAAAAAAATTTTTCAGAGTATATCTACAAAGATGGAGGAACAGTAAGATTTTTAGAAGACTTTAATTCGAAAAGAATCAAATACCCAGACAAAGATTCTCCAGCCTATCACCTTTATGAGGCTATAAAAACATTCAGAGATTTTGCAGAAGAGTTAAATGAAAAAGAGTTGATAATGTTTCTGGAATACCTTCTTACGGGTGTATATTTTGTACGGATAATTACCGATAACCGAAGCTCAGCGTTCAGACTTTTTAATGTTCTCAACAAACGTGGATTACCCTTATCAGCTGCAGACGTGCTTAAAAGCATGAATTTAGAATTTGTGCCCGAAGAGAAAAGAGAAGACTATTTCAAAAAGTGGAGGGAAATTGAAGAGGATATTGGTAGGGAGAGGCTGGAGAGCATCATTAGTTATGTGAGAACAATATTTGCTGAGGAGAAAGCAAAAAGAGAACTCGTTGATGAATTCGAAATGCTTTTTAAAGATAAAGATAGTGGGATTAGAAAAGGTACCGAATTTTTTGATATCATTTTGGAATATGGTGGTATTTACAAGGACAAAATCCTTGATCCTCAGTTAAGCAGTCTGAGTCCGCAAGAAAGAGTGAGTTATCAAACTTTAATGGAGCTTATGAACAGATTCTTACCATTTTCTGACTGGATTCCACCATTAATGCTTTTCTACAAGAAATTCAAAGATGAGAGCACATTATACCAATTTGCATTTCAACTCGAAAGAAAATTCTTCATAGAGTGGTGTGCGGATTTCACGGCGACGGAAAGACTCACAAGTTCAATAAACCTAATAAAGCTGATAAAAGAGCAAAAAACACCAGAAGGCGTCCTGAATAGGATGTTTGAGTACTCAGAGGAGATTAGACGAGGGAGGGAAAGGAGAAAAATTGACTTCGTTGATAGGGAAGCTGTCAAAAACATACTTCTATCAAAGCTCAATGATTCGCAATTTTACTCTCTCAAAGGCGGAAAGATGGCGAGATATGTGCTTCTCCGTCTTGACATGGAAATGCAGGAAGAAAACTTCCCAGGCTACGCTAATCTCAGCACCATAACTGTGGAACACATACTCCCGCGCTCACCACAGGGAGAATGGCTCAGTATTTTCAGTGAGGAGGATGTCGATAGAATCGTTAACAAACTTGGCAACTTAACATTACTCAACAAGCGAAGAAACTCTAGAGCCTCAAATTATGATTTCGAAAGGAAGAAAGAAAAATACTTTGAGATTAAGCGCAATCCGTTTGCCATCACAGGTATGTTCAGGGAATATGATAAATGGAATATGGACTCATTTGAGAAAAGACACAGGGAACTACTGAATCTTACTTTAAAGATTTATATTCCTGAAAGACTGGTGTGAGTGAACAACATTTCCTCAAACTCAAACCTCCACTCACCTTTTCTAAGTCTCTCCCTCAGCTCTTTAAGCGTGATCTCCCCGCTGTTCAGCATTTCCTCAACTCTCTTCCACTCATCCTCATGCCTGTAACGCCTCCCTGTCATCTCACTGATCAGCCTATCAACAGCCGAGAAGTAGAGAGTCATAATAC
>JALUWC010000433.1 GCA_027019885.1 Geoglobus sp. | reverse complement strand
AAACTCAATCTCCGATCCTGAAAGATCGATGGATGATTTAATTGAGGCTGGAAAAAGGATAAGAAAGAATTTCAGAGGATATCTGCATCTCAAGATAATTCCGGGCTGCAGTAGAGATCAGATTGAAAGGGTGATGGAGCTTGCAAATCGGGTGAGTGTGAACCTTGAATCTCCATCATACTCCATTCTTTCCGAGCTTTGTTCAACAAAATCAAGAGCAGATTTATCGAGAACATTAAGAGCTGTCTTGAAGCTGTCAAAAAAACATGCTAAGAGTTTTACAACTCAGATGATAGCTGGAGTTGGGGAGACTGACAGGCAGATACTGAATGTTGCAGAGAGAATTTACAGAAATGGAGCTTCAAGAGTTTACTATTCACCATTCAGACCTGTAAAAAACACACCTCTTGAAAGAAAAAATCCTGAAAGGAAAAAGAGAATCGTCAGACTTTACAGGGCTGATGCGCTCATCAGGCTCTATGGATTTTCTGCAAGAAAGCTCTCGGATGTGATGGAGTCAGAATTTCTGCTGGATGAGGATCCTAAGATTCTGATGGCAGTGAAGAAAATTGAAGGTGGAGAGGAGCTTAAAGCTTTAGAAATTCCGGGAATAGGGTTGAAAAAAGCCAGATTGATGGAGAAAGGCTATAGCTTTGCTGAAATAAAAAGGTTTGGCTTATCAGTCAAAAGGGAGTCAGCATTTTTGAAGTCCCAGAAAAGGCTTGCTGAGTTTGGCATCTGCTGAGGTGTTACATTTTTTAACAGCCATGAAATTAACCTGTCCATGGACATCTTCACCCTTGATGTTGGCACAGGCACCCAGGACTTTCTGCTTTTCAGGGAGAATGAGAACATCAGAAACTGTCCCAAAGCAATTCTGCCTTCTCCAACAAAAATTGTTGCCGAAAGAGTCAGAAAAATTTCAGATGAAGGCAGGAATATACTTCTAACAGGATATACAATGGGTGGGGGACCGTGCAGTAAAGCAATAAGAGATGCCGTGAAAAAGGTCAGGGTTTACGCATTTGAAAAGCCCGCCCTGACAATAAATGACAGCCTTGAGGAAGTCAGAAAAGAGGGAGTTAAAATTGTAGATGAGATGCCTGATGACGATTTTATGGAAATAAGAATGGGTGATGTGGATTTAAGCCATTATTCATCATTTCTCACAATGTTCGGCATTGAAATTCCTGAGAATCTGGTTATCGCTGTCCAAGACCATGGCTTCTCTCCAGATGAAAGCAACAGAAAGTTCAGGTTCAGGGTTTTTGAAAGGATATTAAAGAAAAGCCCCTATCTTGATAGCTTTTTGTACAGTGAAAAGGAGATACCTGATTTTTACAATAGAATGAAATCTGTTGCTGAGAGTATAAGAGAATTTGGTGAATTAAATAACATTTCTTTCGATCTCAGTGTCATAGACACGGTCTTCCCTGCCATAGCTGGTGCGATGATGGATGTGGAAGAATTTCCGGCTTTGGTGGCAAATTTTGGAAACGGACACACTATTTTTGCTGTGGTGGGCAAAGACGGAAGGATACACTCCATGATGGAGCACCACACAGCAATTCTCAGAAAGGCGGATATCGATGAACTTGTCAGAAAATTCCTCAGGGGAGATCTCACGAATGAAGATGTCTTTCAGCAGGGGGGACATGGGGCATTTGTTGGAGAGGTTGTTGAGGTC
>JALUWC010000432.1 GCA_027019885.1 Geoglobus sp. | reverse complement strand
GTTCCAAGTATGCTGATAAAAAATCTGGATTTAAAGGAGTTTAGGGGTATAAAGAGCTGTGAAGAGCCATTGGAGTTCTCAAAGTTTACGGTTCTCATAGGGAGGAACAACTCGGGCAAATCCACAATACTATATGCTTTGTATATGCTTCCTGATCCCATATCCGAATCCGCAATTCCTCCAGAGTCTGTAAGGAAGGAATATCTTAAAAAAACTTCTACAAACCCGGTATATGGATACTCCGGTATTGCAGAGGTAAGATATAATGATGGTGAGGTAATACTGAGAATTGATGAGAATTTTAAAATAGATTCGTTTAAAATTATGGATAAAGAATTAAAAAAAGTAGAAGGCTGGGATTCTAAACCGGGTTATGAATACTTCAACATTAAATCTCCGGAAGAATTCTCCGTTTTAATACCCAACGACACATCTGCCATAAAAGAGATAGACGGCAAGATAACTGAGCTGCAAAACAAAATTATGAAATCGGGTGCACACATAAGGGTAGCCAAGCTTATAAGCGAGTGCGTGGCAGATAACTACACGGAGATACTACCGGATACCCTAAAAATAAGAAAAGAACTTCCGGATGAAAACGTCCACTACATCCGCATTGAAGACCTCGGCGACGGCGCCAAAAAGGCTGTTAAGCTGATGCTCCTGCTTGAAGTAATAAAACCAAAGCTGGTGCTGTGGGACGACTTTGAAGCCTCGGCACACCCGAGCCTGATAAAAATTCTGCTGAGCTGGTTATCTCAAAAAGAGTGGCAGATTGTGCTCTCTACGCACAGCATAGACGTGCTATATGAGCTGCTTGAGGTAAATCCCGGAGATTTAAGAATACTGCAGCTCAACAAGGATAAGAACGACGTTTTGCACTATAAAACTTTAACACCTGAAGAACTTGAAGACTTCATGGATGCCAACTTAGATCCGAGACTTTTAGCAGACCTCTTAAACCTTTAGCCGGTGGTTACTGTGAAGCTTATAACCTCAGAAGGGCTCACAACTGAGCCTGTATCCCTGATATTGACGGGGGACGGAAGAACCGACCTGCGCGTATTAAAATTGCTTGCTTTGAAGTACAACGGGAGGAAGATATTATTTTATCCAAAAATTCCACTTGTACGAAAAGGTACTGATGTTTTTGCAGATCTTTTGAATCCTATCAGCTCTATCGTAGAGAAATATAGAAAAATCACAAAATTCCTCATAATTATAGACAGGGAACATGTTTCAACAGGGAATGAGCTAAGCGCAAAATTGAAAAAAATTCAAACTCCGCATTCACAATCATGAAACCATAGACGATGTGGCGCACATAATAAAGGGGGTGTTTGGTGGAAGAGAGATAATAGTCTACATAGTGTTATGTGGAATAAAATGGTGCCTGGAGGAAGAAATAGCGAAATTGATAGAAATCAGATACAAAACAAAAGTTACTGCATCATCTTGCAGGAAACTGAAAATAAATCTCCGGAGATTTGAGAAAGAGCACAACAAAAAGTTGGAAACCATCATCGAAGAAGCCTCGAAAAAAGAACTTGAATGCGCTTTTGGTGGGCTCACTTATGTTTTAAAATTGCTGGAGAAGGAGTAAAAGCCCTACTTCTTCTCCTTCCAAACGGTGTAGCCGCACTTCCCGCAGGAGAGGCGGTTGCTGTGCTCAGCCATGAACACACCTTCG
>JALUWC010000431.1 GCA_027019885.1 Geoglobus sp. | reverse complement strand
GATACAGCGAACAAGAAGGTTATTACTGAGAAAGGAGAATATGGATACGACAGGCTTGTTATTGCATCAGGAAGCAGACTTTATGCCCCCCTTAAAGGACTCAACCAATCCAACGTTTACAATTTCAAATCACTCACAGAGGTTGAGAGACTGAGGTCCCGGTTAAGAAGGGGTATGAGGGCTGTAGTTGTTGGAGCGGGATTTCAGGGAACAGAAATCGCTCTTACTTTGAGTGAAGTGGGAGTTGATGTAACACTGGTCGAGGCAATGGACAGGATCATGCCGGACAGATTTGATAAAAAGGCATCAAAATTCGTTGAGGATGTGCTGGAAAGCAAAGGGGTAAAGGTTGTGTTTAACACATTTGGTGCTGAATTTGCCGGCGATGGAAATATGTGCCGGGCTGTTGTATCAAGAGATGGTGAGGAGTTTGAAGGTGACATTTTCATCGCTGCCACAGGGGTTGCACCTAACATAGATTTCTGTAATGGAATCGAAACTTCTAAAGGAATAGTTGTTGATGATTATATGGAGACATCTCAGAAAGGGGTTTTTGCCTGCGGAGACGTTTGCGAGACAAGAAACAGAATAACAGGTGAGAGGGGGATATTTGCCAACTACTGGAATGCTATCAGGCAGGGACGAGTTGTGGCGTACAATATTCTTGGTAACAGAATACCGTATGATGGCTCGGATGTAATAAATAGCCTGAAAAAACTTGGATTCCATTTCATTGTTGCGGGTGATGTGAGTGGGACAGAATATGAGGAGATCGAGGAGAATGGAGAGTACAGGAGATTCTACATAAGAAATGGGAAACTTGTCGGATACATGATTGTTGGGGACATATCGAATGCCGGAATTTTTTACAGGGTTATGGTATCAAATCAGGATGTTGATAAGCTGAAAATGGAAATCAGCGAGCTAAGAGACACCTGTTTACGAGCCGTATTATGAACCTCATTGGACTTGTGTTTATCTTGATAACCCAACACACATACAACCAACGGAAGATGGCCTCATTTTTAGTTCCCGTCCATCGAAGCACTTTAGCAATATTTCAGCAGCATTAATGGGTTCTCCACCTATTCAGTTTCATGGATTTTTTTTATTATCTCCGGCTACCAATAATAACATTAAAAAATAAAACTCCAAAATAAAAAGCATGTAACACCCAATTCAGCAAATGATCTGAAATATTCACTCCGTTCTCGAATGAGTCATATGAGTTTAAATGAGGCAGTGAGTGGCAAAATCTGGACGTCAAAGCCAAAATTGATTGCGGTTTGGATCAAACGAAAGAAGCGAGGCGGAAAATTCTCGGATATCGATTTACTGATCATAATCGACAGCGATAAGCTGGCGGAGAAATTGAAGCCATGAGTGATGAAAAAGTGGAGTTTCACGCACTTTCAATGGGGAGAGCACTTGAACTCATACGCAGAAATGACCCTTTCTTCACAAAAACTCTGAAGGAGGCTGTGCCGGTTCACGGGCATTTTATTTGAGTTTTCTGAGAGAGGTTGCGGAAACTGTTGGAAAAGGCAGGAATGTGGCTTGGAAGAGCCACGGGCGGGATTTGAACCCGCGACCTCGTGCTTACCAAGCACGCGCTCTACCAGCTGAGCTACCGTGGCAGCAGTGCATTGATCTGGCAGGAGTTTTAATAAATTTGCGGTATGTGCTTTTT
>JALUWC010000430.1 GCA_027019885.1 Geoglobus sp. | reverse complement strand
GAGAATATGATGACGGGCTTGTTGAACATGCAAAACAAACATTGTCTGACCTTCTTGCAGACCCGAACTACCGAGGCTACCTCTTCAACCTTACGGAGTTACTTATGGAGAATGGAGACGATGAGGTTCTTGAAAGCCAGATAAGAAGTATAGATGGCGGGGAAAAATCAGCGATAGCAAGAGAACTGAAGAGAATGGGGGTAATCAGCTCTCGTGGCAGAGGACGATGGAAGTATGTAACCCTTAACCCACCATACAGTGAGCTGATGTTTATGCTTTTCAGGGAGCTCACAGCACAGGAAGATTAACTATATGACTTCTTTATGACCTTGAATTTTTGGACAAGTTAACGGTGCTCCGAGAGGCGATGTAAATGGGGTTTGAGACCGACTTCATGACAATAGTTGAAGCCTGTAAATACCTGTATCCTCCCACACCCCTCCCTCGAAGGAGGGGGAGAAAACAGTTACCACGACACATACTGATAGCCATAATCTATGTTGCCAATAGAGAGGGATGGACATTGAGACAGACCCAGAAGTGGTGTCAGGAGAATATAGAGATGCTACGGAGTGTAGGATGGGATAAACCTAACCCTCCAAAGAAATCCACATTGCATAACATACTCAAAGAGCTGAAAGCCTCAGACATGCACCGCATAACTGCAAAGGTAAAGCACCTGAAGGGTGAAATAAGTATCTTACCTTTCTAAATTTTTAAGTGAGAGCACCCCTGATACATATCCCTATTTTATAAGCCATTTTTTTAAAAATCTCAGTGAGCTTTTTTGGGCAACACAACATCATCAGCAAACTGGCATGGAAACCGCTTCAACAGAACCCCAAAAACATCAATGTATCAGTTAGTTAACACAGAGGCATTTTGCAGGGAATCCATGCCTATGCAGGGCAAATCTCGTAATTTATTTATTTTGTAGTTCTTAAATAAGAATTGAGAAGTATGGCTACCGAAATAAGAGCTCTAAGCTTGGAATCGACAATAGCACGGCTGAGACATTATGAATTTGGACAAACACCTCCAAAATACCAGCCATCCACTCTACCGAAGTATGAGATACTCCAGAAGAAGCGAAGGATTGTCAGAATTGGCAGAAAATACAGAAACTGTGAGAGAGCGGTTAAAATAGGTGAAATTTCCTCACCATATCAACCATTCGTAAGACCACTATATCTAAACCCATCAGAGAGAGCACAGCAAAAAGGAAAGGTTACACTTGTCATAGCCTCGAAAGGAATCGGCAAAACCAACCTTACGAGACTCTACACACAGGCGTTTTACAGGGCAAGTGATTTTCCCATTGTTGTTTTCCAGGAAAAGATAGATGACCTTGACTTTACGAGAAGGGCTGACCCAGAGAAGCTTATTCGCCTTGGGATTCAACCAATAAAATTTCCTGATGATTGCCAGCAATACCTGATTCCTGGAGAAAATTACAAAATCCCGCTTGCAGAGCTTGAATACTCTGAACTCATGGATTACATTGGTAAAAAAGTCGGTTCATCAATGGGAGACAGAATTTTGCAGAGAATCTGGTATGATAGGCAGGGGAGAAACCAGCACGTGAATCTTGACGTTCTACGGCAGGCAGTTGAAACATACATCAGTCAGATAGAGGAAAGAGAAGATACGCATGTTGAAGTCATCAGAAGCACGATAGAGAGATTCCTTGACCTC
>JALUWC010000429.1 GCA_027019885.1 Geoglobus sp. | reverse complement strand
CCTTTTCGGGTGCCAGCAGTCTGCTGAAAAACCTTCTGACACCACAAAAGTTACAGAAACTCCTTCAGAAAAGAAGATCGAGATGTTTGCACACTCATCTTCCTGCTTATGTCATGACAATCTGAGAGATCGCTTCGGAAATGACGTTTCAATACTCTCTGAATGGCAACAGAGCATGATGGCACACGCATCAAAAGATCCGTACTGGAGGGCAAAGGTGAGCTCTGAGATTGCAAAATTTCCGGAGCTTGAGGATGTTATTGAGGAGAAGTGCGCAAGATGCCACATGCCCATGGCAAGCTTTCAGGCAAAGTCGGAAGGTGTTGATGTGAACATTCAGGAATTTTTAAGCCACAAAAGCTCTTTTTATCAGCTTGCAGATGATGGTGTCTCATGCACACTGTGCCATCAGATCCTTCCGGATAATTTCGGACAGGAGGAGAGCTTTATCGGAAACTTCCTGATTGATGAAAAAACTGAGAAGCCTGACAGAAGAATATTCGGTCCCTTTACTCCTGTCATGGCTCAAGCAATGCGGAACAGTGCCGGATACACTCCAGAGGAGGGGAAGCATGTTGAAAAGGCAGAACTCTGTGCCATCTGCCATACCCTCTACACCCCATACCTTGATGACAGCGGAAACGTTGCGGGGGAGTTTCCGGAGCAGACCCCGTACTTGGAGTGGCTCAACAGCAGATACAACCCAAACACGCCGTGCCAGAAGTGCCACATGCCCCAGAGTTCAAATGTAAAGGTGTCAACAAGACCTCCAAACCTGCCTGAAAGGTCCCCGTTCTTCAGGCATGTATTTGCGGGGGCAAATGCCCAGATGCTCGAGCTTATGGGAGCAAAGGATGGTGCAAGAAAGGCTGAGGAAATGCTCGGGTCTTTCATAAGCATCAAAATCGTTTCAGCAGAGAAAAATGGTGATAAGCTGAATGTTGATGTGAAGGTTGAGAACAACGCCGGCCACAAATTCCCGACGGGATTTCCATCGAGAAGGGCATGGATCCATCTCAAGGTTACAGATGGAGAAGGAAACGTTGTTTTTGAGTCAGGGAGAGCTGAGAATGGAAGAATTGTCGGAGAGGACTCTCCATACGAGCCGCACCACGACGTCATAACAAAGGAAGATGACGTTCAAATTTACGAGGCTGTCATGGTCGATGTCAATGGGAAAGTGACACAGACACTTCTGAGAGCTGCAGACTACATAAAGGACAACCGCATCCCTCCAAAAGGCTTTGACATTGAAAATGCTGAGCCCGATGTTGCTGTTAGGGGTAAGGCTATTGCCGATCCAAGCTTCAGGGGTGGTGAGGATGTTGTAAGCTATGTCATTGACGTTTCAGGATATCAAGGGCCTTTCAGAGTGGAAGCGGAGCTCCTCTACCAGCCAGTGTCGTATCCGTTCCTGAAAGATCTTGAAAAGATCAGCACCTCTGAGATTGAGAATTTTCTCGCGAGATTTGCAGAGGTTAAAGGATATACAATCGTTTCGTCAGATACAGCATCGGTTTCATGAGGCATGAGAAACTAAATATACTCCCATCTTTCTTATATCATCCCGTGAAGCAGAAGGTAGCAGACTACATGACAAGAAACGTCATAACCCTCACCCCTGAAAGCACAGTTGATGATGCCATAAAAATTATAGAAAAGACCGGACATGATGGGTTCCCTGTCGTGGAGAAAG
>JALUWC010000428.1 GCA_027019885.1 Geoglobus sp. | reverse complement strand
AACTTCGAAGACAATAACTACAAGAGAATATAATTCTTGGATATGAGCCAAAAGATCCCAATTTGCCCGAAAAAGTATTCTATGTGGTATGGTCGTTGGTTCTCGGCTTCAGAATTGCAATCAGGCGATTGTGAAAGAGAATCAGCCATTGACACTTTCACACATTGTTTTTTCAATCTCTCCAAGGGAAATACTATGGAAATTAAATATTTAGAAGAATGGAAATAGGCACTCTGATTCAATCATCTCTTAACTTCAAACCAACACCAAATGGCAAGAGTAGTAATTCACGAGTGCTAATAGAAATCTTTTGCTTGCTTATTATTTGTTTTGTCGGAGGTGATTTGTTAATGAAGGCAGTGATAATGGCAGGAGGCTACGCAACAAGGCTCTGGCCGATAACCAAGACAAAGGCAAAACCCCTTCTGCCTCTGGGGAGCAAGACAATAATTGATTACATTTACGAGAAGATAAGACCATTTGGCTTCGACATAATTGTCTCCACAAACCTTAGGTTCAAAGAGGACTTTGAGAAGTGGGCAGAAGACAAGGAGGTTGAGCTTGTTATAGAGAACACAACAAAGGAAGAGGAGAAGCTCGGAGCTGTCAGGGCTCTTTACGAGGTTACAGAGAGCTTTGACGATGATGTTCTTGTTGTGGCGGGAGACAACATCTTCTCGTTCACCCTTGATGATTTTGTTGGGAAATACAGAAAAATCAGATCTCCCCTCATAGCCCTTTACGATGTTGGGGATTTTGATCTGGCAAGAAGGTATGGTATAGCGATTCTCGATGGAGATAAGGTGGTGTCATTTGAGGAGAAGCCTGAGAAGCCAAAGACTACCCTTGCAGGAATTGGAATTTACGCTCTGGACAGGGAAACCAAGGACATGCTTTCCGATTACGTTAGAGGAGAGAAGAAGGACAACCTTGGAGACTTCATATCATGGCTGATTGAGAGAAGAGACGTTTACGGGCATGTGTTCAGCAACGGAAACTGGTATGATGTCGGAAACCCCGACTCATACCTTGAGGCTCTAAAAGTGTACATGAGCCACCACGTCAGCGATGATGTCGAAATTGATAGGACATCCAAGATCATTGAGCCTGTTGTCATAAGGGAGAACGTTAAAATAAAGAGGAGGAGCATTGTTGGGCCCTACGCATACATTGGCGAGAGCTGTGAGATTGAGGCAAGTGATGTGAGCGATTCTGTTGTCTTCAGAAATGTTATCCTGAGGAAGGCAAAGATCTGGAGGAGCATAATAGATGAGGAGTGCGAGATCAGAAATCTCGAGCTGAGCGGTTCGATCATCGGAGGGCATGCGAAGATTCAGAGGGGGTGATGTTTCTCGTGGTGAGGATCTATGAAAGAAGAAGGTATTGAGGTTTCGGTTATTATTCCCTCACTCAATGAGGAGAAAACGATTGGCGAATGCATAGAGAAAGTGAAAAGAGTTTTCGATGAACGCAACATAAAAGGAGAAATAATAGTTGCAGATAACTCTACCGATAGAACTCCGGAGATTGCCAGATTCTTAGGAGCTAAGATTGTCACTCCAGATAAGAGAGGCTACGGTTACGCTTACCTCTATGCCTTTAAGCATGCCAGAGGAAAATACATCGTTATTGGAGATGCTGACAACACCTACGACTTCCTTGAGATTCCGAAACTTCTTGAACCTTTAAGGAAAGGTGAA
>JALUWC010000427.1 GCA_027019885.1 Geoglobus sp. | reverse complement strand
AGAGTCTCTAACCGTTTAACGTGAGTTCTAATCTTAGGGGACACCGAAGTCTTGATGAGTAAATTTGGAGATTGGAGGTTAAGGTCAGCAAAACGTCCCAACTCCGCTCTTCGCAACTTAGGTGTTTCCCCAATTCTTCTAAGAGTAGCGATGGCTCTCTGTTGTCTCATGGGGTTAATTTTCTCAAGTTCGTCAAACCTCTCCTTGATAATGCTTTCCCATGTGTCTCTTGCTGTGGGCATCTCATAACCCATAGCCACCCGTACGAAAGCAGTCTTCAACTCCGCAAGGATTTCTTCACCGATGCGAATCATATCCTCGTCATTGAGGACAGGATTTACTATGTCGAAACTGTTCCGTACCATTTTACCTCCTTCTTGTTATTCTCTTAGCACTTTTTATAAATTTTTCGGTCATCGATGCTATAAAAGATGACCTTTGCTTCCCCACCTTTTTCTAAAAATTGTTCATGAGTATCACCTCCTCTCGGTAATATTGCCTAAAGTTCATGAGTATCACATCCTTTCCATTTGCAGATTGGATTTCACTCACCAATGAACGAAATCTTGTTATTAGCTTTACAATAAGTCCCACAGTGTAGGCACAGGCTGTAGAACTTCCATCACGACATTCGCAACGATTTCCAGGTAGGGGACCATCAATACCTTTTATGGGAATGTAAATATCACAACCATCTTTTAAGCCTTTTAAGTCCCTCATCTTCTCTTCTGCAGTGCATCCTGCTACCCCCAAAACTTCAGCGTAACGGGCTGGATATAAACATTTTCCCATACCATTCTGAAAATCATTCCCAACAGGGGCCACTATTAGGGTTTTGCGGGTGGCAAGACGGACGGTTGCATAAAACTCTTTGGTCGCCTCGGGAGCTCCAACCCCTATCGAGATTACATCAACTTTCTGCAAAAGGCTCCAGCGAATAGCTGCATCTACAAGTTTCCAAGGAGCAAAACCATAATCGTCTACCACTTTGGCTACAATGAAAGAAAGAAGATTAGTATCAGATTTGGCTAAGCTGACAATTACTCCAAGGTGGTGGGTTCCATGGCCCCAAATATCATAGATTCCACAGGTGCTTTGTGTAAAATCCTTAGCGTCTATAGATAAACCCGCAAAATGGGGATGCTTTATGTCTAAACCGGAGTCCACAATAGCAATCCTAAATCGATTCGGATTTGATTGAGAACTTTCAGCTCTTTTCAAGTAACCTCCTTCTTCGCCTTAAATCGTCAAGCAAAATGTCATCTGATTTATATCTGATTTATATCTGATGGTGTCGCGTATACTTCCGATTCGTAGGCATATACAACTACCCCTCTTTTTTATACCCTCTTTATACCCTCATCTCTGCTCTACATTTATAGTTGTTGTCTAACGTGGCCGCGAGCTGAGCTGCAGCGCGGAGGCACGCTTGCGTGCCACGGGGCCGTCTGCTCGAGCTCGCTGTTCTACGGCGCGCATCAGCGCGGCCGGAGGACAGCGAGCTGAATTCGGAAAAGCTTGCGGCCACATTCCCCGGACGCTGCGCGTCCAGGGAACATTCTCTTTTAAGCTAATTCCTTGGTTAGATAAAAGCCTATCATGAAGTGCGGAGGATGTCAAGCAGAAATAGAAAGAAAGAATGAGAGATTTTGGATGAATTTGCATATAATCATTCAGTAGTTTCACTGTTACCATGTTGTAA
>JALUWC010000426.1 GCA_027019885.1 Geoglobus sp. | reverse complement strand
TATGTAGGAGGCATATGCCTCCTCCGGGTGAAACAATGCAAATCCCGCTGGTAGTCTGCCGAACAGACTACAGATGGCAGTTATTATCAAAAATACTTAACATTTTCGATTTAAGGAAGGTGAAGAAGGTCATTACAAGGCACACCAGCCTCAAAGCAATCCCCGTGTTAAAGATCGCAACAACTCCAATGTTCTTCTCAACCAGAATAAGCCACGTTGTCAGCGAATTAAAGCAAAGAAAAGAGCTAAGAGAGTTTATTGGAATTGGAGAGAAAGAAGTGCCTAAAGAAAGCTACGTCTACGCTCTCCTCTCGAAGTTCAGCTTAAATGGATTCATAAACATGATTCTGAGGATTCTGAATGCCATTACGAAGAGAAGAGCTAGGAATTCTAAGCTCATCGTCGACTGCACTGACATCAGCATAGATGTAAACTGGTTCAGGAAGCCTGTCAGGCAGAGGGATCTGGAAGAGAAGGAGTATAAGTGGGGTATTCTGCGAAGGGATGCTTTATTGGCATGAAGCTCACGCTTGTTTTGGAATATCCTCCTATGAAGCCTTTACTGTTCTTGCTTCATCCTGCTAACAAACATGAAGCAAAGATATTCAAGGAAGTTATGGATGAGCTTAGAAGGAGGAGAATAGTAAGGAGAGGAGATACGGCGATCATGGATAAAGGCTTTTACGCATATAGGAACTATCCGATTGGGATGAACGAATACAAGATCGTTCCTCTGATCTTTCCCCGAAGAAACATTGACATTGAAAGGCTTGACGGTTTGCTGAGCTAACCTCTGAGTGTTTTTAGCTCTAAGAATTTGAAGAGTGAGATTAAGCTGTTTAAGGCTTTAAAGGCAAAGCTGATGAATTTATTGCAAAGATGGCGGAAGTTCAAAGCTGTTGGATCTGCTATTGAGGATGTTTTCAAGCTCGCCAAATCATTTGGATTGAGGAAATTATACCGCTATACGAGGAGGTCTGTGTTGAAATTTCCAGCTATGAATGTCCTTCTGGTTGGGATCGTTGTAGCTTTGGGTTTTAGAGAAAAAAAGCGTTACTGAGGTTGGCTGGGATGTGATTTGGTAAGGACCCTAAAATTCTATACAGGTCAGAATATTACAAAAGATGCATTAGGACTGCTTGTACTGAATTTAGCAGTTTTACTATGGACAGCATTTTCAAGAAGGATTAATAAAAGGATCACATTTTTCTGACTTTGGGACAAACCACCTCATCACCCTAACAGCAAACACGTTGTGCCAAAGGCCGACAGCAAACAGAACCATCTCTCCTGTCCTCCCTTTTCTGCCTTATCAACCATCCAAATCTCCTCTTATCAACAGAAAAACCTGATTCGCTCAGATTCTTTTAAAATATCTCTTCAGAAATCTGTAAGGCATTTCAACAATCATTTCTATGACTCTCAGTCATTCAAACCCAGTTCTTTCCAGATTTCGCTTTGGAATGACGTAGACTGCTGTTTCCTTACCGAACAGCTTTAAGGTCTTCCTTGTGCTGTAACTCTTATCCAGAGAAATCGAGTTATTCTTACTCCCATGCTTTTGAGCATCTTCATCGCATTCTCAAAGGCATCTTTCTCAGATCTGTCAGAATAGCCAAAGCCAACGTACATTCCAGTCTCAATATCGATAATCCTGAAAACGTAGCGAAAATCTTTACCTTTCTTCCTTGGATTGCTTCTATAGT
>JALUWC010000425.1 GCA_027019885.1 Geoglobus sp. | reverse complement strand
GGAGGATGCCATATATCCTAAAGATGAGGCAACACTTGCCCACGGGACTGCTGTGGCGTCCATTATAGCGGCTGAAAGCGATGAGATGTTGGGTATTGCCCCGAATGTAAGAATTTTACCAGTTCTTATCGGATTGCCGTATCCCAAAGGCTACGAGGATATAGCCACCACTTATTACAAAATGAGGCCCGAAGACCTGCTTAAACTTGCAAAGGAGCCTGATAAGCTCAAAAGGTTTAAAGAGTTTGCCAAGTTAAGGACGGAGATAATTCTGAAGAACACAGCAAATGCCATTAAATATGCGGTTGACCATGGTGCAAAGATTATATGTTTAAGTGCCACGACCGTTAATGAGACAAGATATGTAGAGGATGCAGTAAAGTACGCCCACTCAAAAGGAGTTGTTATTGTTGCACCTACAGGAAATGATGCAAAAAATGTTGTTTATTATCCGGCAAGATTTGATGAGGTAATAGCTGTAGGGGGAGTAAATGAAGATGATAAATGGTGGTATGAGGAGAAGGCGCTAAAAGGTTTGCCCATCCCCATAAAGCAGGGTTCGAACTTTGGAGAAGGAATTGATGTTGTAGCCCCTTCCTGCAATATCTTGCACGCCTATCCAACGGATCTTTCAAAGGAGATATATCAGAGTGAAGGTTGTGGAACATCATTAGCCGCTCCTCAGGTTGCAGGATTGGCAGCCATTATAATGAGTAAAAATCCGAACCTGACCCCAGATGAAGTGAAGAAAATCATAATTAGAGGGGCTGATGACCTTGGACCGTATGGATGGGATAAAAGATATGGCTATGGGAGGATAAACATAAACAAAACCTTAAAGCTTATAACAGAATGAAATGATAAAACTCGTCTAACAGCAGACAAAATTTAGACAGAGAAAATGAGTTACGACCACTCTCTCTTCCTTGGTGGTAATCGAAGAACTGCTGGATACTGCTTTTAGAAACGCCCGAATTCCGAGTTATTCGAATTATCGGGAAAACAGTAAACTAGTAGGAGAAACGAGTGTCTGAAAAATTTTGATAGCGTGTGATGATTTAGCGCTACTCGAGCAGGATCGAGCGGAGTTAACAGTCTACATCCATCGAAATCTTTAAATAGTTATATATACCTAACATTTTGTTAGAGATAATTAACATAGGTGGTGAAATGGGCGGGAGACTGTTCGTGCTGTATGCTATGGCGCTAACGGCTGCCATGGGGGCGGTGATTGGCTACTCCGCATCAACTGGAAATGCATTGCTCGTTCCGCTTGCCTTTATTGCAGGCATTGCTCTGCTTCGCCTTGGCAGAAGAAGAGTCACAGAAGTGCTGGAAGATGAGAGAATCTATAGAATAAGCGAAAAAGCATCGAGAAGAACTTTAGAGATCATGGGGATGGGTATGGCTTTGGTAGGAGTGAGCATGATTGCATTAGATAAATATACAGAGGTGGGATATGCTTTAGCTTTTTCGGCGTGTGTTCTAACATTGCTTTATCTGATCTTCTATGGTTATTATAGCAGAAAACCTCTCGAGTGATTAAAATGAAAACAAGAATAAAAGAATTCAGAGCAAAGTACAATTTAACGCAGGAAGAGCTGGCAAAGATGGTTGGTGTGAGGAGAGAGACAATCGTCTTCTTGGAAAAGGGAAAGTACAACCCATCCCTCAAGCTCGCATACAAAGTTGCCAAAGCTCTGAAC
>JALUWC010000424.1 GCA_027019885.1 Geoglobus sp. | reverse complement strand
AATCTGCAAGTGCCACAGCTCATGCAGCTGATTTAAATCCATTTTTTATTTTTTAAGCCTCAGTTAATTTAATAGGTGGGTAGATCTCTTATTCTTCTATGAGGTTCACAAAAATCGTCTGCACAATAGGCCCCTCTTCAGAGACTGATGAAACAATAACTGAGCTGATAAAGGCTGGAATGGATGTTGCAAGGCTCAACATGTCTTTTGGCACTCAGGATTACCACAGAAGTCTGATCGAGAAAATAAGGGAGAACTCCGAAAAGATGAGGAAGCATGTTGCAGTGCTTGTGGATCTCTCAGGTGTGAAGGCAAGAATTGGAGAGCTTGAATCCCCCTTAACACTGCACATGGGTCAGAGGGTTATTCTGGCATCAAGAGAAGATAGGAGTGGTGCTATCATACCTGTAAACAACCCTGAAATACTGAAGCACATGCATAAAGGTGACACAGTTTTTCTCGCAGACGGATCGATAAAGCTGAGGATAATCTCGGAAGGAGAAAATGAGGTGAAGGCTGAGGTTGTTGAGGGTGGACATCTGACTTCATACAAGGGTATAAGTTTCTCTGGAAAACTTAAGATGGGGCCGATTACTGAAAAGGATGTCAGGGATATTGAATTTGGAATAAAACATGGAGTGGACTGGATAGCAATGTCTTTTGTTAAATCTGCAGGCGATGTTCTGGATTTGAAGGAAATCATATCTGAAAAAGGGGCAGATATTCCTGTTATAGCGAAGATAGAGAGAAGAGAGGCAGTTGAAAATCTGAAAGAGATAATTCAGGTGGCTGATGGGATAATGGTTGCCAGAGGGGATCTTGGAGTTGAGATGCCTGTTGAAGAGATACCAATAATCCAGAAGGAAATAATAAGAATTGCAAACAGGTTCTGCAAGCCAGTAATAACCGCAACCCAGATGCTGAAATCCATGGTTGTGAGTGCAACTCCGACAAGGGCTGAAGTAACAGATGTTGCCAATGCTGTTCTCGATGGAAGTGATGCCCTCATGCTCTCTGAGGAGACAGCCTCAGGGAACTTTCCTGTTGAGGCTGTGAGGGTTATGGACAGGATCATCAGGAAAGCTGAGAGCATTTACCCCTACATGAGACCTTTCCCTGCTGAAAGCGTATCGCAATCAATAGCGGGATCGGCAGCAAAAATCGCAGCTGAAATCAGAGTTGAAGCAATCTTGTGCCTGACTAGAACCGGCTCTTCAGCAATTCAGATCTCCAGATACAGACCACCGGTTCCTGTGATGGCTGCAACCCACAGTCAGGAGGTTCTCAGAAGGCTCTCTCTTGTATGGGGATGCATACCTGTGGTTTCGGTTTCACATAGATCTGATCTTGATCGGGCTCTGGCTCAGGCTGTCAGAGAAAGCATTAAACGTGGATATCTGAAAATGGACAGTAGTATAGTTGTAACCTCAGGAATTCCTTTTGGCGAGCCCGGAACAACCAACTCGATCAGAATTTTGAAGGCCGAGGATGTGATTTCTGGGATTGATGAATCCCAAAAACTTTATTAACTTTTACATCTGGTGCAAAATATGGATGCAAAAACAATCACAGCAATCGCCATAGGTGTTGTTATTGCCTTTCTCATCTACAACAGCTACGTACTTTTCCCTCGAGAGAGAGCTTACGTGTCAGTCTCTCCACAGGAGTTTTACAGAATGATGCAGGAAAATGATGTTTTCATACTG
>JALUWC010000423.1 GCA_027019885.1 Geoglobus sp. | reverse complement strand
AGACAGCAGAGTCACTTTGACCACCTCGCAGAAGAGATGCCTTCCTATAGTGATTTCGCAGAGTGTCTGCTTGCAAGTGGAGTTATTTCATACGAAAACGTGGAGGAGTTCATATATGTGCTCAATTCCTACCGCAGTCTGAAAAAGAGAGTGTATTTCTGCCCCGACACAAACGTCATCTACCACCGTTTCCTGACAGCTTCATCGCACGTGAAGCCCGGAGAGGTGATGCTCGTTGAAACAACAAGAGAAGAAATCGAATCTTCTCTCAATTTCAAATACACCTCACCAATCATCTCAGAGTTGAAGAGACTTGCAAGATACCAGCCTTTCCTGCTGGATGAATTCATCAACAGAAGGATGAAGAAATCCAGACTGGCAGCATACATAGCCATGAGAGAGTACAGGGAATTGAGAAGGCATGCAATCGAGATAGAGGGCATGGAGAGGTCATCTGATGACAAAGAGGCAAATGACTTCATAATAGTTAAAAGCCTCAGAAGATTCGAGAAAGAAAGATCAGCAATACCTGTCTTGCTTACAGCAGACAGACAGATGGCAGATATATGTGAAGCTGAAAGCATTGAATACTTCCATTTTACCATACCCCATGCTGTCAATGCTGATTACTGTGACAGCGATTCTTTAATAAACCTGATATACAACCTTTCATGCGTGTTTGGTGTTGTGAGGTTAAACAGCGTCGTGGTCTATGGGGAGTTCAGAGGGAAAAAGGGCTTTGACGATCTTAAGCTCAGGTTCCTTGACGATGCCCTCTACGATGAGTTCAGCAAACATCTCCGCATTTGCAGGAGGCTGATGAGGCTTGGAATCGAGAATTAGGGCTGTGGTATTCGACATGGATAATACTTTGTTTGATTTTGTTGAGGCAAAAATAAAAGCTTGTAAGGCTGTGGTTGAGTATCTTGGGTTAGATGATGAGTGGGGGCTCCTTAACTATTTTCTCAGAAGAGTTCATGGATTTGAGGACAACAGGAACATTAGAGACTTCATGCTGGATAAAGGAATTTACAGTCAGAAGAAGTTTGAGGAGTGCTGTCGAATCTATGAAGGTGTCAAGCTCCACAACATTCAACCGTATCCCGGGGTCATAGATGTTCTTGAAAGGCTGAAGAAAATGGGATTGAAGCTTGCTGTTGTAACTGACGCGTTGAATGGACATGCTCTGAAGAGATTACAAAGAGCTGAACTCATACACTTCTTTGATGTTGTTGTTTCGGGAGATATGACTGGGAAGAGAAAGCCTGAGCCCGACTCAATTAAGCTCGCTTTAAACAAGCTTGGAATTCGACCAAAGGAAGCAGTCATGATTGGAGACAGTCTTCGCAGAGATATCGAGGCTGGGAGGAGGCTGGGGATGATTACAGTTTATGCGGCTTATGGGGACAGGAATTTCTTTGAAGAAAAAAGAGGAAAGGCAGATTTCGTTATTGAAAGTGCAATGGAATTAATCAGATTGCTAAATAGGTTTTATGACTGAAACCAGAAATGGATAACAAAGTTCCCATCACTTCACTTCTCCATCCTCAAAGAGTTTCAGCCCCTTCACTCTCTGAAAGTGCTTTCTGTTTCCTGTAAAAAGCGTGACATCATTTTCAATAGCTATTCCTGCAATAAGAATGTCTCTAAAGTCTATCGCTCCTCCATCAGATTCGAGCTCTGCCAGAATCTCTCCTGAAATTTTTG
>JALUWC010000422.1 GCA_027019885.1 Geoglobus sp. | reverse complement strand
GCCTGTTTCAGAGCAGCTTCCCACCACAGCTTTTCATTCTCCTTCTTTAGGCTATTTCTGAAGTTTATGTTAAAGTTATTGAAGAATACTCTACTTCTCTGCTTGTAAGAAGAGAATACGCCCTCTACTTTGCTCCTTTTTCCAAAGCTCTCATGCCTGTAGTTTACTCCAAGCCTCTCAAAAACGCTTTTGTACTATGACTCTATCTACCAGGAAAATGGACTTGTTCTTGCATAATTTCAGTACATTCATCACGAAGCTCAGCGTTGTAAGATAATTCCTGTGTGAATACATCCGTATCTACACTATCTCATTCCTTTCAACATCTAAGGCTGCGTAGAGGTAAAACCAAGAGGTTTTACTTTTATCACCGTCTCGTCTAAGGCGATTGTTTCCCTGTGCTTGGCCTCCATACCACCTTGAGCCTCTCTTTGAACCTGTTTACCCAGTAGTGTACCGAACTCCTGGCGGCTTTAAAAAAGGATAAAACCTTCGCAGTTCTGCGGTAGCTGCTGAGAAATATGTGGCTAACTCTGACGAAAAGCTTTAGCTCAGCTGGATACCTGTTCCGCTGGAAGATGCCCAGAGTGAGCAGCTCGGATAACCCTAGCCGCTCATGTGTAAGTGAAAATCAGCCGCCGCTCATATATAGGTTTCCCCTTATTTGGACAGGTCCCCTCTCGATAATTCGAAAAATTTTTTATATATAGAAAAAAAATATAACTAGCCCAAGGGAGGATGAATGATGTGTAGACAAAAGAGTCAGAATTTGTCTTTTACCTTATTTTTATTTTTCTTAATTGTAATTGGAGCTGGTATAAATGATGTTTTTGCTGATAAAACTGAAAATTTAGGTTCAAATTCAGAATGTATGGAAATTCTGGATTTGCTTGCTACTTTGGAGGGCTTGGATTACAGGGGAGTGGACATAGCAGAAAGGTTGTTTGGAGATGAAAAGATAAACTTTGAGGTTGAAACTTGGAAGGGTAGTTGTTATTATGGTATAGGGACTTTAGACGGAAAAGTTGTGATTGTATCAAATAGACAGTTTAAAAATCCAACTCTTTTAGCCTTCTCAGAGTCAAAAACTGTAAAAGCTTTGTTCAAAAATCCTGATGTGAAATTGTTTCAGGAGGCTATTGATAAAGGAAGAATTAGAATTGAACATGTAGGGTTTGCTGAAGGGATTAAAGTAGGACTTCTAAATATTCTAAATATATTTAACAGACTTTATCCTCCAACGGAAGAGGAGGTGAACAAAACAGGAGTAAACATAACTTTTCCAATGTATCAAATTTACAATTTTTCTTGGGAAGATGATCTGGATGGGGACGGGATCTATAACTCTGAAGATTCCTGCGATCCTTATGTATTGAAGGAGGAACTGGGTGGGGAGGGAATAATTGTAAAGTACTACACTTGTCCATCACACGAATCTCCAAATGGAGAATACTACGTAGGAAACAGTCCTTATGACGACATCTACGATTATGTGATGAATAATGGTTGTGGGATGAAGGATATGGATGGGGGAATTAGGTATTACACTAAGGGGAGCATATGCATTGAGAATGTGAGCTTTATCCCTCCAGAGGAAATGGGTGTATCTATGGGAGCTCCACCAGGTTCACTCCCTCCTTTTACAATAGGCGAGGTAGTGAGTCAATGCGAAATTGTTTATACAGATTACTGCCTTGACGATGAAACTCTTGTAGAATATTACTATGAAACACCTAAAATGACCGTATCTTCTTTTTTCAATCCTCTTACAAGACAAATGGAAACAAGAGAAATTTGGGCGAGTGGTGGTATTAGAAATATAACATATAAGTGTCCTTTAGGTTGCGAGAATGGGGCATGTGTTGTTAGAGATGTGGATTCTCTTGTTTATCCTTATGATCCAGAATATTATATGGGAGAATTAAGATATGGATTTAATCCTTGGGAAAAGAGTTATTACGGACGAGAAAATCTAAAATATGTTGCATTAAAAGCAGGCAAAAGCATTGATGAAATAGATGCGGATGACTTCTTTGGAGATGAATGTATAGATCAAAATACGCTTAGAGAATATTATCTCACCGTAGAGACAACATGGGGTGTTTTTGGGAGACTGGAAGATAAAATTATAGTTAAATCTGATGAATTTAATTGTCATCTTAACTGTAGCAATGGAAAATGTAATCCAGAACATTGCTTCGATGGGATTAAGAATCAGGGTGAAAGTGATGTGGATTGCGGAGGACCATGTTATCCATGTAGACCTAAAAATGTTTGCACAAAAACAAGCGCCTGCTACGTGCCATCAGATACGACATGTGATGATAAATGGAGGCCTGGAGTTCGTACGATGAAATGCGAAATTTATGAGGTTTGTTCAGATGAAATAGATTATATAGTGGAGGAGGCCTATAAATGTGCCGAATATGTAGTTAATAATGTAGATGTTCAAATGTTTGATAGAGCTCTCTGTTCTCATGTAAGAGACGTTATAAGTCAAGAACTTGGTATAAATATTCAGACGCTCAGCTCATTTGAAAAAAGAAAACTTGTAGCAGGAATTTACATAGTGGAGGGTTTAGGAGATCCTACTTTTAATAGGGGTTGGATGAATTATTATTTACGTGAGGAGTTCTGTTGTTCTAATGTTACGGGAGGCTCGAAGGGTTGGTGCTGGGATGATGTGTCAACTTGTTTAACAAACAACAGCGTGCAACCATCAAACTTCTGGAATATGCTGAACTCTTGCTTAATTCAATTAAACAAGAGTGATAGAGTGCAATTGTATCAAAGCTTTCTTAACAATATAACGAAAATGGTTTGTGAGAAACGTAATAGTTATGATGTATGGCGTAACGATGCTATTCTTTCCCAAAACAGCATATATGCCTCTGTACCTCCAGCACATGCAAGTCTAAACATAATGCATACAGGTACATGTGCCGATTACGCCTCTGCTGTTGTAACGTTACTGAGGAAAGCTGGATATACATGTGATGAGGTGTTTAGCACCACCTATCCTGGACATGTTTGGAATGTTGTAAAATTCCCTGGTATGGATAAATGGGTTATTGTTGATACCACAGGAGGAGATCGTGATGGTATTAGAAGTGATCCACCTAAAAAACAATGTGAAGTGTTCAACCAAACTAAAAATGAAGAGAAATATCAAGAAGAGTTAAATAAGACAGGAAAAAGTAGTTGGTGTATTAATATTCCTCCCTATAATGATCCTAACAGCCCACATTACTGTGCAAGACCATTGACAAACGATTGCACAAATATTTACCGCGAATTCAAAGAAGGGGAGGTCTCAACATATGGAATACCAGCAGACGAGTTGATACAAGATGAAAAGGATGTTTTTGGGTGTGATTAAGATGATCGAAAAAGTTCTTCCAATTTTTATATTATTTGTTCTAATCTCACCAGTTACAGCAATAAACGTTGAAAAGGAAGTTCAACAAGAAGCAGTAATCGGTCAGGTTATTACGGTTAAAATAAAAATAAACAACGATTTAGATAGAACTTTGAATACAAAGATTATTGAGAAAACTCTCCCTGAATTTGAATATCTTGATAAGGAGTTTATTAAAAGAATTGAGCTTGAAGGTCTTGAATATCTACACCTTGAGTGGAATTTAGATATACCACCGAATTCTTGGAAGGAAGTAACGTATCAAATAGTACCTAAAAGGTTAGGAACTTATTATCTACCAAAAACTGAAGTGATAACTTCTGATGCCATTTACTACAGTGAAATATCCAGAATTCATGTAGAATGTGATAATGACGGTTTCTGTAATACAACCATCGAGAACTCACTAAACTGTCCACAGGACTGTCCAACTGGAATAAAAGATGGCATCTGTGATGCTGTTAAAGATAACAGAGTAGATCCTGACTGCAAAGAGGGAGTAGATCCAGACGACCCAGTAATTTACGAGGACAAAATTGCCAAAGCACACAGCAAAGGCAGCATGTTAGTTTATGGAGTGCTTTTGGCAAGTGGTGTCATTCTCTTGGGTATTTTTGGGGTTGTATATAAGCTCTTAAAAAAGATAAAGAGATGAAGCTTGTCCCTGAGCAACTCAAGTTCAAGCTCGAAGGCTTTTTGCCTCACGTAAATCTCATTGCAAGCTTCGCTATCCCAAGCCTAAAGCGGTTTAGTATACTCTCTGTTCTGAGTCTAATTTTGCCTGTTTCAAGGGCTTTCTTCAGTTCTTCGGTGCTCCCGCTCGCAAGCAGAGTCTCCAGAGTCTCGTAGTCTGTGCTAGCTGTAAGTGTGGGATTCTTCACCTCTCCCTGAGTAATACTCACAATTTTCCCACCGTCTACAACAATACCGAAGCTGCAATCTTCGCCGACCTCAACGGCTATTCGCTGATCCCCCAGCAGCGAACCCGCGAAGCCCTCCACCTCAGCACCTTCGGCTGCACCCTTAACTCTGTCCACCAGCGTCTGGCACCTGCCACCAACGGCGAGAAGCAGAATCTCGGCGGCGTCGTTGCTCGTCACCCTGTTATCGGCGTCAACATCAGCGCAGCTCTTGGTTGCAAGTTCGCCCACAGCCATCTTAAGCGCTAGGAGCGCATCGGCGCTGCTGAGTTTGCCGTCGGCATCGCAGTCCCCCTTGCTTGCATACGCAGGCGGAAGAAGCAGGAGAAGGAGAAGGAGAAGGAGGAGCCGCAGAGGACTCATCCCCTCATCCCCACCCTCCTCAGCACCAGAACAGAAGCCGCGAGCAGTGCGAGCAGCGTGGGGCCGCATATCCCGCGCTTCTCCTCTTCCTGGGGGATTCCCTCCTCCGGCTGCTCCGCCTTCTTCTCCACCACGGTAATCGTTGCGCCAGCGGTTTTGAGGGCAATGGGCTTAACCGTTTTGGCATCGCTTGCCTTGGCGAGGATGCTGAGCATGGTGCTCGTGCCTACCTCCCCCTTTACCCTGAAGCGCAGCACAGCCACGCTGCCATCGCCGTTTATGCCACCAATTTGCACAATGCCTATCTTCACGCTTCCGGGCTCCTTCTCGGCGTACCTGAGCATCGCCCTCGAGGTGAGCTCTCCCTTCCCTACACCTTCCAGTGCGAGTACCTCTGGGCTGTACCTCAGGATTATGTCCATGCTGCCGATGTTTGGTGCATCTTTCACGAGCAGTGGCACCTCAGCACTCTCTCCGGTGACAACAGTGGTGTTCTCTACCATCAGCTCCTGCGCTCCAGCAGCAGGTAGGAGCAGAGAGAAGATTAAGATGGACAGCCATCTCGGATTCATCCCGTCATCCCTCCACTGCAGCTCTCAGAAGCTCCGCCGCATCGTTGCTGGTGACCTCGCCGTCGCCGTCAACATCGCAGTTGGGGTTTGGCTCCATGCTACCAACAGACATGAGCAGGGCAGCCAGCGCATCGTCTGCGCTTAGTAAGCCGTCTCCGTTGCAGTCGGTTAGGGTGGTGGAGTATACCGCATCTCTGGTAGTTATCACGCTGGCAAGGTTGTCACCTGTCACCGAGGTTGCCCTGAGCTCATCTATCCACACCCTCAACTCACCTTCCGGCCTGGCCAAACCAAAACACCATCTGGCGAGTACAGGATATCGGTAGGACTCAAAGGATCCAAACCTGTCAACATAACTCCGGATTCCCTGCTGACTGATGTCGGTAGTTGAGCCTACGTTTTTCCCTATTAGGCTAATTTTGAGTGTAGCAATACCCTCCTCTACAGTTAAGCGGTGGGTGATCGCGTCGGTGTTTCCTCTCCTTGGTGCACCTCCAATCGCTACTGCGAGGTCATATTCCATTTCATCAAGAAAATCATCAAAGTCGTTGCTACTCTCATCTAAGTAACTGGACACCTCGATGCTACTTCCCCCGATATTTGCCTTAATGGTTATATCCATGTTCCTTATGGCGTACTCATCTAAGGTTTCTCCATAAGAACCGCCTGGCAGCATTGAAACTGCCTGCCAATTAAATCCGTCCAGGTGCTTTACGTAGAGGGTTGGGCAGTATAAAATTGCGCCTCTTTGTAGACCTTCCACGTTGGTCATTGTAAGGTTTGCCAGCCCGATTTCGATCGCCGGTTCTATTCCGACTTCTGTTCTGGGGATTCTGACCTCAGGTCCAATGCCGGGTTTCCCTATGGCACCGCCCAATGTCACTGAGGAATAGTTGCCGGCAGTTCCTCCGCTGTCCGCAACCTCCCAGCCCGAAGCGTCCTTATAGGCGTACTTCAAATCTCCGTTTGAAGCATCGTAGTAGCTTATGTGCGGGTTTCCATTGGAATCAAGGGTGATTGAGGTAAATTGTCCAACATCGCCAGCGCTGTCAACTGTTTCGGTTACCCAGCTGCCTGAGGCGGTTTTGTACGCATACTTCAGGTCGTGGTTTGTATAATCGTGGTAGCTTATGTGCGGGTTCCCGCTTGAGTTAAGGGCGATTGAGGTATCTATACCAACCCTGCCGGCGCTGTCAACTGTTTCAGTACGCCATATCCCTGCTGCGTCTTTGTACGCATACTTCAGGTCGTGGTTTGTATAATCGTGGTAGCTTATGTGCGGGTTCCCGCTTGAGTCAAGGGCGATTGAGGTATCTATACCAACCCTGCCGGCGCTGTCAACTGTTTCAGTTATCCAGTTGCCTGAGGCATCTTTGTACGCATACTTCAGGTCGTGGTTTGTATAATCGTGGTAGCTTATGTGAGGATTTCCGCTTGAGTCAAGTGCTATTGAAGTATACCAGCCAACATCGCCACCGGTATCAACTGTTTCAGTCACCCAGCTGCCAGAGGCGGTTTTATACGCATACTTCAGGTCGCCGTTTGTGCCATCGTAGTAGCTTATGTGCGGGTTCCCGCTTGAGTCAAGGGCTAAGGAGGTAAACGAGCCAACATCGCCAGTGCTGTCAACCGTTTCAGTTACCCAGCTGCCAGAGGCGGTTTTATACGCATACTTCAGGTCGCCGTTTGTGCCATCGTAGTAGCTTATGTGCGGGTTCCCGCTTGAGTCAAGGGCGATTGAGGTATACTGGCCAACACCGCCGGTGTCAACTGTTTCAGTCACCCAGCTGCCAGAGGCGGTTTTATATGCATACTTCAGGTCGCCGTTTGTGACATCGTAGTAGCTTATGTGCGGATAGCCGTTCTGATCTATGGCTATTGAGGTCTGCCAGCCAACATTGCCAGCGCTATCAACGACCTCCGCGTATGCCACCGCCGGCAGCAGTACTGCAAGGGCTGTGAGCAGGAATAAAAGCTTCCGGCTAATATTTGCGCTCCTCATTTTTCATCGCCTCCGTCTTCTTCCACAGATGTTAAGCAATACATCTCACTTGCTCCATACTTTGCTGCTTTCAGCTAAAAAGCGGCAAAGAAACAGAGAGCAGCGCCTCCGCTCTTCGCCACTTTTTATGGAGGTGCGTGAGGTTGCGGCGGTAAAGGCGCCTCCCGCGGGGAAGAGAAGCCACAGGAGGGCGGAGAACATGAGCCTGCCCCCGAGGCTAAACCCCTGCATGAGCGCATGCGCAGGCGCATGCCAGAGCCGCACAACCAGGTTCAGAGGAGCAAACCCGGCTGCCTCCATCTCCTCTCCTCCTCTCTGACTCCACTCAGGAGTCTGAGGATGATGCTACAATGCTACCAGTAGTGGTAAGTTAAAACTCATACTTAAACTTTACGCAAGCCTGCCTAGACTGTGTTATCTGGCAATTATTTCGCCTCATGTTGGTACCTCCTTTTCAGCCCAGGACATAAAATTTCCGAGGATGAATGGCTGCAGTGAGGCGTAGAATCTCTCAGCAGGAGTTTCCAGCTTTCTCCAGTCCAAGCTCATGTGCGGTCTAATGTGGTTGTACCAGTTCAGGAACTCCTCCAGGCTTGAGAACTCCTCTCTGAATCGCTTATACGTGTGGACCCACTTTTCTATCTTGCCGTTGCTCTGCGGGTGGTTGTATTTGCACAGCACATGCTTGATTCCCTTAGCTCTGCAGAACTCCTCAAAGCGATGCTTAGCCCTGCCCTTCTTATCCCTCTTACTGGCATAG
>JALUWC010000421.1 GCA_027019885.1 Geoglobus sp. | reverse complement strand
ATGACCATTCATGCCGGCGTGAACAGGTTCAGCGTCGAGAGGCTGATGAAGAGCAAAAGGCTTCTTGGCGTGGTGAGCAGGGGAGGAGCCATTACCATAGGCTGGATGATGCACAACGGCAAAGAAAATCCGTATTACGAGAACTTCGACTACCTCCTTGAGATGCTGAAAGAATATGATGTTACCATCAGTCTGGGTGACGCTTTCAGGCCTGGATGCATTGCTGATGCCAGCGACAGAGCCAAATTCACCGAGTTCATTGTGCTTGGAGAGCTCGTTGAGAGGTGCAGAGATGCTGGAGTGCAGGCGATGGTTGAGGGGCCCGGCCACGTGCCGCTGGATGAGATTGAGACTTCTGTAAAGGCAATGAAGTACGTGACGAAGAACGCTCCGCTCTATCTGCTAGGCCCCCTTGTAACGGACATAGCAGCGGGTTACGACCACATAGCTGCAGCGATAGGAGCAGCCATAGCGGGAATGCACGGGGCAGACTTCATATGCTACGTAACGCCTTCCGAGCACCTCGCTCTGCCGAATGTTGAGGACGTTAAAGAGGGCGTTATAGCAGCAAAGATTGCTGCCCATGCAATTGACCTCATCAAGGAGGGGCAGAGGGAGAGGGTCAGGAAGAGGGACTACGAGATGAGTCTCGCAAGGAAAAATCTGGACTGGGAGAAGCAGTTTCAGCTATCCATCGATCCCGAGAAAGCCAGAAAGGTCTGGATGCGGCGCAAGTCCAGCAGCGATGCCTGCAGCATGTGCGGCGATCTCTGCGCCATAAGGCTTGTGAAGGAGGCTCTGGAATAAGGTTGATTTTAAAATTTAAGAAAATTTAAAAAATTTAAGAAAATTCAGGAGATTATTCTTATCCCTGAACTTCGAGACTAATCTTCATAAACTATTTCAGATGTCGAAAAGGTGTAGAGATGACGTATGTATTTGATTTCACAGTACAGGAAAACGGTAATAGCCCCAAAATCAAATACGTAGTGTTCGAAGTGATTTTCCATAACGTAATTCATAAGAGAAAAATTAAGCAATACGAATGAGACCAGAGAGCCGAGAAAGAATGGGACTGTATCCACGGGTACAGCTATACTTCCCTTAAGCAGCTCATTGAGATACATGAATGCAAAAACCAGTAAAAACATGCTCAGTGGTATTGCCAGTAAATCAAGAGTTACTGTCAGTGGTTGTATAACTTCAGTGCTAACATAGTTTTTGATCTCTTCCCAGAACATCCAGAAAACCACAAGTGACAGGACAATCTCCCTGAAATCACGGTTTAATGTAATTGTTGGGTTATCCATCACTCTCCAAATCCATAACAATCCGTAAATTATCAAAATTGTGATTAGAACACTGTCCAGAAGTCTGAGCCAGAGATAGAAAGGTGTTTCATGTAGCAGTTCCGACAGCGTCCAAATCACCATTACAATTGCAAAGAAAGTTATTCCGTAAAAAACCTTCTTGGAGTAGATCAAATGCTGAATAACAGCATGGTTGGAGGTTAAAATAAGGATTACCGCAATGGAAAGTGCCATTGATAGAGACGACATGATTAGGCTTATGACCGAAAGGTACTCAACCGGAGGTGTCAAAATAACAAAAAATAAATAACAGAGATACAATCTATGCAGCCCACACTCCAGCAGTTAATAGAGGAAATCAAAGCTACAAAAGTCTTTCGGAGGAACAAAAAAGATGTAAAGATAA
>JALUWC010000420.1 GCA_027019885.1 Geoglobus sp. | reverse complement strand
TTTCTTCTAGCCGTTTCTGTTGAGCATTAGCTAAAGCACGTGTAGGAAGAACGTAAATTAGTTTTGCGAAAGGGTAAGAGCCATCTATAATTCCAGCAAAATATGGTGCTACTGCAGCTTCAGTTTTTCCAGCAGCGGTAGGAGCTTTTATTACAACACACCCACCGCCGTCAGCTAAGGAGTATATTCTCTCGTAAGCTTCTTTTTGATGCCTGTAAGGTTCGAACCCAAGTAACCCGTAAAATTCCTTAGCATTCATAGGTTGTCACCCAACAACTATTCTTAGATCTTTTACAGCATAAACTTTTGATCTTCTCGTTTTTACACGGTAGCTTGAAGGTCTATAGATTAAGAACTCGTTAATTTTTTCTGATTTGACTGGGAGGTAATGTAGTCTTGACATCCTAAGCTTCTTTACTTCCTTCTTTTTCCCAGTTAGTTCATAGACTAATTTACTGTCCATAGAATCAATATATGCCTGACCTACAAGTTCAACTATGGATTCATTCGTGATAGTATTTACCTCCCCTTCATCCCCCAATAACATCAAATCCAAAGGACCTTCAACACTGGACACGTTTGTCAGTGATTCTGTGTCTCCTACTCTGTCAATCAACCACAATGCCTCCCTTATTTGGTGTAATGCATTCTCTCCCAATACCTTTTTTGCTTCTTCCTCATCTATCACAAAGCAGGCCTTAACGCTGTGAAGAAATACTACTCCTCTCCTCATTGCATCCTTTGGATCATCCCTTCCTCGTTGCTCAAGAGTTCTTGATCGGATGAGAATGACGCTACCTTTCATAATCTCGTTTTCCGGTTTTACAGTAACATACGGCACGAATTCTTCAACTGTGAGCATCCAGTCCTCTACAGCCTCTTGAAAATCATTACTATTAAATGGATAGAAGTATGCTAATGTTTTTGCTAAAGCACCTCTGAGAGCTGATGGGGAGGGAAGTAAACTTGTATCAGCTACCTGAAAGGCCAGAGGTAGTTTCAAAGAAAACAGTGGAAAGTTGAGGCGGACAATGAATGCTTTCATAGTTCATCATTCGATTTTCAAGTCTTATTTTGTCCACTCACACCTTCATTGAACATTGTTTCTATTTTATTTGCTATCTTCTGGAATAATTCCACATATGTTTCACATTTAGTGATTGTAACCATATTGCTGTCAGTTTTACTTATGTCCTTTTTAGAATAAACATAAACATTTACATCTACATCAAATGTTTCTGAGTAATCTTTGACTACCTTGAGGGTATCATCCATGTAATCGCTGTAGAATCCGTGTTTAGCCATTGGAATTGGCCTTTCTGATACAATAGCTACAAGCTCATGAACCTCAAGTGCTGGCAGACCTCTTGATGTATTTGCCCCAAATCGCCCGCCAAGCAAGTTGACGTACGCGAGAACTGCAAGTTTTGCTCTTTCTTTTCTCTCATCATCGCTTACAGCAGTTACACTCGGATTGGAAAGAGGCCTTCCAACATAATAAGCATCAAAAGTACTTGCAAACCCGTAAAGAGCTGAAGCATATTGTCTCTTGAAAACCATCATTGCTTTACCCTCTTCCCCACTACCCCCTTCGATATTTCCTTTTTCATCTACAACTACTCTGTTTTGAGTTACTGCAGAAACATCTAAAGCCTCTTTGATTGTTTCTTCACAAGGAACTGCAAACGAGAATTTTATTAGGGATTCTCGTCTATTT
>JALUWC010000419.1 GCA_027019885.1 Geoglobus sp. | reverse complement strand
TTTTCAACGAATTCAAGATAATCTATATCCACTTCCTCATTTTTAATCTTTAGAAATATATCCTGCACAAGTTTTAATTTGTAATAATTTATATCCCTTTGATTTTTGAGAAATTCGTAAAATCTCCTCCCAGATACAAGTCCTGAAAATTCAGTGTTCTCATTTATTTCCCTTATTTTTACACTCAATGCATGAGCTAAATATGTAAAATTCTGATTGAACCACCACATTATTCTCATTCTCTCACCTCAATGTTTATATCCATATAGGAAAAATTTATCATTTAAGTTTAACTCTCATAGATTTTGCAGGAGGTCATGGTGTGGATATAGAAGTCAAGAGAGAGTTCTTTGAGGGTAAGAAAATCCTTATAACAGGTGGATGTGGTAGCGTAGGTAAGGAAATAGCTAGATATATACTAAATTTTGATCCATCAGTAATAAGAATTTTAGATATAAGTGAAAATTCGTTGTTTTTACTTAAAAAGGTTTTTAAAAGAGAAAACATACGCTTATTACTCGGAGATATAAGAGACAGAGATAGATTAATAATGGCAATGAATGATATAGATTATGTGATCCATGCAGCAGCCTTGAAACATGTGGATATATGTGAATACAACCCTTTTGAAGCGGTAAAGACCAATGTGATGGGAACTCAAAATGTCATAGATGCGGCAATTGAGTGCAATGTAGACAGGGTAATATTTACCAGTAGTGATAAGGCAGTGAATCCCAGCAATACCATGGGAGCGAGCAAATTATTGGCAGAAAAGCTAATTGTGGCTGCTAATTTTTACAGAGGTTCAAAAGCAAGAACAAAATTTGCCTGTGTTAGATTTGGCAACATTCTTGGATCAAGCGGCTCCGTATTGCCATTATTTAAAGATCAGATAAAAAATGGTGGTCCAATTACAGTAACTCATAGAGACATGAATAGATTTATTTTAACACAAAAAGAAGTTCTTGACTTTGTGCTCACAGCTATCGTATTGACGAAAGGTGGCGAAATATTTGTGCCAAAAATGCATGTAATGCGAGTAATGGATCTTGTAGATGTGTTGCTTGAGGAGTACGCACTAAAGGTGAGCAAAAATCCTGAAGATATAAAAATTGAGTATATTGGAATAAAATCTGGAGAAAAACTCTACGAGGAGATAATGACTGAAGACGAAGCCTCTCGATGCATACTTGTAGATGACTGGATATATGTTATACTGCCCCAGTTTAAAGAGCTATCCCACCTGAAGCCTAGTATGTATCCAAATCCAAAGCCCTTTGATGGGGCAAAGTTGAAGTCGTCAGAATATACACCTATAAGTAAAAATGAGCTCAGAGAGATACTAATCAAGAACGATTTGATATGAGGTGAAAGCCATGGAAAACTTCCTTATTACTGGCGGTGCCGGTTTCATAGGCAGCTGGATTGTAGAAAAGATGGTAGAAGAAGGATACAGAGTTACAGTGACTGACAACCTCAGCAATGGGACTCTTGATAATCTCGCCGGAGTTAAAGATGATGTGGAGATAATTGTTGGAGATATTACAAATAAAAGGACGGTAAGGGATTTATTTAAAAGAGAATTTGATGCATGTCTCCACTTAGCGGCAGCAATCAATGTGCATCAGAGTATTGAAGATCCGGAAAAAATCTTTAACGACGACGTTGTGGGGACATTCTATCTTCTAGAAGAAGCCAGAAAAAAGAGGATAAAATTT
>JALUWC010000418.1 GCA_027019885.1 Geoglobus sp. | reverse complement strand
CCATCACCTCCTGCTTTGCCAGCGTCCACGCTTTTGCACGGCTCTGCACAAGCGTATTCTAAAATATTTGAGAATACGCTTTTCCGCCCCCTCTCCGTCTTGAGAGCCGCTTTAACAAATTCGGCAGCTCGCTGGCTGAGGCTTCTCTTACCCCCCAGGTGCTTCAACTTCCATCACCCCGCCGCAGCTTCTCTGATGTAGTAGTGGTGAGGGCGCTATAAAAAGCAGTGTTTTATGACAGTGAAACACAATAGCGCCGCTTAAAAAAATCAGACCACTATCATGGCGGAAATTGCAGTAATAATTTAACTTTACAATCCCCGTTTGACATTTTTTAGGGGACAATAAAGTTAAAACATTTCTGTAAGTCTCAATAGTCCACAGTAAAGTTAAACTATTTTTACAAAGCTTCCACTTTACAAGAATTATTTACCTCTACAGTCATCGATGTAAGACAAAACACCGACACTAATTTTAAAACATTTCTGCAAAAATTAGCTAATTTTTCTTATAACAAGAGCTGGATATACTCCATAGATAGTAGTGATTTTCCTAAATTTTGGTGTTTTGTCGCTCGATTGTTCAATTAAATCGATTTTCTCAGCAATGCTCCAACCATTCAGGACGGCTTTCCTGCTATCAGACTTTCATTTATAAAGTCTAAACTTCACATCCCCGCCTAAAAATCAGAGAGGTGGATGAAAGTGGCGAAGGTGGCTATAAATCTGGACCGCGAGGTGGTTGAGAAGTTCAGGAAATACGTAGTAAACAAGCATGGCAAGATACATGGGGCGCTGAAGGAGGAGGCAGAGAAAGCACTTCTGAGACATATGGGCGAGATTTAGACCAAAAATAGGGTGGAGAAAGATGGCTAAAGTGAGTTCAGCGTTTCAAGCGTATAAAGTTTTCGCTACACCGGAGAAATCAGCACTGAGCAGAAAAGATTTTGATATCGCAGTTAAACATGGGGTTAAACGCTATGAAGACTCCGTAAAAGCAGGGTTTAGACCACGCCTCGGAGGAGGACCAGCACCCCACATAGTAGGAGCCGCCGGCGAGGTGGTAGTGGAACGCTTAGGCAGGCTTGCAGGTGTGGGCTGGGATATGACTCCGTTTAGAGATAGCTATAGAACCAGACCATCTCACTATGATTTTGAAGCTGGTGGATGGAAGATTGATTTAAAGACCAAATACACAGAGCGAGAGCCTTCACATGTTCTGGTTCCTATCGCTCAGTTAGAAAATGGTGCAGCTGATATCTTCCTCTTCGCAAAGATTCGCATCGATATAAAGCTTCTGGGCTTTTTATGGCAGGGCGATGTAAAGCGCTACGGTGAGGTTAACCACGATCTGCCGCTTCCTGCCTATGAAATTAGAATTACGAGGCTTCGTCCAGTCAGGAATTTCTGGGAGGTGTTGAGGAGATGACTGCCAAAAATAAAAGTCATGCCAATGATGTTACATACTGTTACAGCATAGAGAGAGGAGATATAGAAAGAGCCTCATGTTATAATAATATAACATCATCATGGGAGGAGGACTTTTTCAGATTTGCCTCGTTCATCCTGAGGTCGAGATTCAACAACGACCACAACCTCAAGCTTGCTTATTTATTAATTCATGCGCAGAACGTCTCGCTCGCTGAAGCTGCTATTATTCTGAAAATCTCCAGAGCATTGTTTTACACAAAAATTCTCCCAGAGAATCCCGCTTTTGTTTCTGCAAAGCGGCCAATATCAGGCTGGGGGAATGGAGGGCAGGAACGAAGGATTAAACTCTCCAAAGAGGCGCTTGAGTTCTCCAAGTTCATCGCAAAGTTGGCTGAGTACCACCTGGGTGAGAACGAATGTCAGCGTCTTAGGATTGAAGCATCAAAAGTTAGAAAGCGGCTTGTGAAGAAAGAGGAGAAATACAGGAAGAGGCTGGAGGCTCTAAAACGAAACATAAACCATCCAGATTTCAATAGGTTTCTGGCATTTGCCGCCAAAGATTTTGGCAAGACCAAAGAGGAGGTTTTAGCTGATTTAGAAGAGATGCTACAGGAGACCAAAACACCACAGAAGCAGGCACACAACATAACTTATCAAACCTCAACAACTAAAGTTATCCGGAGGCGAGCACGTGGGTAGGAAGTGCATCGTCGAAGGCTGCAGAGCCTGGGCCATGCGCGACTCTGAATACTGCTTTCGCCATGATCCACGCCCTGAGTTCGAGGAGAAGCGGAGAAGGGCCAGCGCCAAGGGTGGCAGGAAGTCCAGGAAGTACCCGGTGGTTAGAGAGCAGCTCCCCGACATCTTCTTTGAGCTTAAAAACCTCAAGGACCTCGCCGAGTTCATGGAGATGGTGATCAATGGCGCCATGAAGAACACCATGGAATTGCAGAAGGCGCGAACCTTAGGGCAGCTCTGTCAGGCAATGAAAAGTATACTCGAGGCTTCCGACATAGAGGAACGCCTGGAAAAGCTGGAGGAGGTTGTCCTTGGTGTCAAGCATTGAAAAAATCAGGGGGTGTTAGAGGTGCGCGATATTGAGCGAAGGATCCGGGAGTTGGAGGAAACTGTAGGCGTTAAGGAAGAAATCAAAGCTCTGATATGCGATTTCGGGGAGTGTGGAAAGACAGAGCTCTACTTGCGTGGAGAGCGCTACATCGGTCAGCGCAACTTTAGCGCAGATGGGCAACTTGAAGCCGAATATGGCGATTGCCCTGAGCAAGAGGAAGTGGTTGAGCGCCAAGTTGTCATTCAGTGGCAGACAGAGGAAGATGAAGGAGGTGCTTCAAATGCGGAGTATTAGAAGGCGAATCAAAAAGCTTGAAAATTCTATAGAGGTGTCCCCAGAGGACTTAAAGAAAGCAGAGTCCATTATCAGAGATTTTGTGGCACATCTCTTCCCGGAAGAGGAGATGGACACCAGAGTAAGAAGAGGGCTGGCATCGCTCATGCAAGGGGATACAGTAGCAGATGCAATCGTAGATGCTGTATTTATGGACATGGAGGTGGAAGAAAAATGAGGTTGTGGCTAAAGCTATTGAAGGAGATAAATTGTGGAATCAGAGCAATTAAGGAGGTTTCAAAACTTCCTGACTCTTTGGAGAGAGTCAGAAGGGATATGAGAGCATTCCTCGATTCTAATAAACGACTGAAGGAGGTGTATTATGACAAAGAAAAGCGAATTCGACATTAAAGAACTCGAATCTCAAGACTTCTCCGACTGGGAGATTAAAAAGAAGCCGGAGAAGGTTATAGAAATAGCAGGAAAGAAATTTCTGCTTCGACAGCCGGAAGACAGCGATAGGCTGATAAGAGCAATGATAAATACAGACCCCGCAGAGGTTATCAAAAACCTCTGCTTAGAAGTGGTTGTGGCTCCAAGGCTTGACAAGCTCTGGGACAGGCTGGACTTCGTCTGGAAGATGCGCCTCGGCGACGAGGTGGCAAGTTATCTTGGGCTGACCCCAGATTTTTTAGGTACGCAGAGAAAGCCGTAGAGCCAGGGGGAGAGGAATTCCTAACGCTGCTGATAACTGAGCACTTCCAGCAGTACCGGTACAGCGAGGTGAAGCGCTGGCCATGGAAGCTGAAGCTCCTCCACTATCTATACCTTGCAAGGAAACAAAAAGTCGCAGAGGATACGGACATGCTAACAGTTGCGGTAAACACCCTCCACAGAAAAATCGGCTGCAACCTAAAGAGAAGGCACATGTTCAGATTCAGATAACCGGTGATTGAAATGGTTGGTGGTGCTGTTAGAGGTTTATACGTTGTTGTACAGCTGGCGGATAAGGTTTCTGCTCCTCTTGCAAGGCTTAACCGGAGCCTCGACCAGACAAAGATGCGGATGGGTAAACTTGGCAGCGCAATACAAAAGCATAGCGCCGGGCTTATGGCGCTTGGTGGTGTGCTCAGCAGTATAGGGGCGCTAACTGGCGTAATGGCTAGCAGAACAATTAGCCTTGAGCGGGTCATGCAGGAAATGCAGGCGCGGACAGGAGCAAGCGACGAAGAGCTTCAGCAACTCGGGAGAACGCTTCAGAACCTCGCAAGGGTAAATTCCAACTCCTTCCAGGAGATTGGAGAAACCATAACTGTACTGAGGCAGCGTTGGGGCGCTCTCGGGAGCACGCTTGAACCCGTTACCCAGCAGATGCTCGACTTCGCCAAAGTTACAGGCATGGACGCGGTGCAGGCTGCGAATGCCATCTCTGTAGCCATGAAAGCCTTCAACATGGATGTAAGTCAGGCGGCTGATGTTACTGACCTGCTTTTAGCTGCGCATCAGAGAACTGGATTAGAGGTTGACAGGATTACGGAATCACTCAAAAACAACAGCGCAGCACTCTCACAGCTTGGACTTAGTATCGATAGAGCAATTGGCCTGCTGGCAGCATTGGAAGATTCAGGAGCCAATGTATCGAGAGCTCTGATGGGCCTAAGGCAGGCAGCAGCCAAGGGTATAGATATCGAAGAGGCTCTTAATGAACTTGCTCAAATCGAGGACAGGACTCTTAGATTAAAGAGAGCAACCGAGATATTCGGAAGCTACGCTGGCCCCGGCATATCGCGAATCCTTGAAGGAGGTATGGAGAGTCTAAACAAATACATGCTCAGTGTTGAAGATGTAAGGGGTATAACCAAGAAGGCGAGTAAAGACATAGACGAGAGCCTCTCCGAGCAGCTCGGCATCCTCAGGAACAACATAGCCCTTGTGGTGGCGGAACTCGGCAAGGGGCTTATCCCTGTCCTTAAGCCAGTCTCAAAATTCGTGATGGCAATAGCTCGAGCCTTCTCAAAGCTTCCGAAACCCATAAAGACCGTGCTGTCCTTTATGGCAGCACTGACCGCAATCATCGCCGGAATTGGAGGTCCTCTACTCCTCTTCATAGGAGCTCTGGGAATGACGCTGCCAGGTGTCGCTGCCTTCACCGCCTCTCTCGGCGCAGCAGCGGGCGCGGTGATGGGATTTGCCGGAACTCTGGGAACTCTGGCAATGGTGCTGCTCACAAATCCAATAACGCTGGCGATATTGGGCATAGTGGGGGCTATCCTACTCCTGAGGAAAGCCTGGCAGAGCAACTGGGGAGGAATACAGGAGAAGACCCAGAAGGTGGTGCAAACCATCAGGGCTTTAATAGATCGCCTCGCCTCGGGAATAAGGTGGCTGATCTCACAGCTCGTGGAGATGTACAACAAAATAAAACCAGTTCTGGATATCCTCAGTTATGTTGCCCCTGGCGTTGGTCAGCTGAAGCTTGTTGGAGAACTTGTCGGAGCTACCAGTTTACCGCCTCCCAATGAGCTGGCAACTTCAACGGTTGTTAACCGCAATAGCACAACAATCGACCAAAGAAAGATAGAAATTCAGTCTGGAGCAGTGGTAATAAATGGCGTCAGCGACCCGGATAAAGCGGCAGATTTAGTTATAAAAAAGCTGCAGAGACAGTTCATGGCATATTAGGAGACACCTCAAAATTACAGCTTGCGAATCAAAACCTCGCCGTCCTTCTCTATGTAGACTATCCTGTCCCCAGGGGCATTAATTCCGAGTATCCTCCTCACATCTTCGAGGAGAGTTATCTGAAATCCTCGGCTCACCTTCGAAATACCAACTATTTTCTCAGACATAATCCAATCATTAGCATCAATACTATTTATACTTTTCCTTCTACCAATAGAAAAGTATTTATACTAATAGTATCAATTCTATTAATAGTATTTATAGGAGAGTGGAAAAGATGGACGGGATAAACAAAATTGTGGGAGCGCATGAGTGGGATACTGTTGGACAACCAGGTGGTTTGGTGACAGTGCGCTGTCGGAGGTGTGGAGCAGAGTTTGATCCAACACTGCAGGGGCGGGGAAAAGAGGTGGAAGCCGAACCTTGCATAGTTAGAAAGCCCCGTGTAGCATTTCTGAAATTTATCTGCACCAGGGACTGTGAGTTATGGGGTACAACAGAGTGCTTTAGTTGTCTTTCTCTAAGCCTTATGGACTTTGCCACAAAGAGATGAGCAAAACTATTTATTTTTCTTTTTCCCACATAATGCGTGGAAGGAGCTGCATTAGGGGAATAGAACGCAGTTACATATTATCAACAAACCGGAGGCTTGCAATTGCGCATAAGAAAGATTAAACAGACACCTGGGGGGATGGTAGTCTACGATGTTGACGGCAAGACCACCTACACCACTCCTGGCTCCTACGTTGAAAAAGTCCTTCAGAGGCTTTCGGAACTCCAGGTTGACTACTTCACAACCACGGAGATAGCCAGAGACGGCGAGGACAAAAGACGAATCAGTGAAGCGCTGAGCAACCTCTACAAGCGTGGAATCCTCGCGAGAAGCAAGGGATACATAGGCTTCGGTAACGAGGTATTCTACATCTACTTCAGCCACGCTAAGCGAGAGCTCCACGACTTGCTGGTGGAAGAATATTTAGAGAAGCATATGCCAGGCGAAATTGTGGACATTTATCATAAGCTCAAATTTGAAATGCATGTTTGGAGCAATTACGACATTCATAAACAATTTGGCCCAGTAGACCTCAATCTGCTGGATAATTACGTTAGAAATGGTCTACTGTTCTCAAAACATGTGAAAAAACATAAAAATGAATACGTTCATGCAACTTTTTACTGGGCAAATGAGCCAAAACCAGAAGAAATAGATTCCATCATAGAGGAGAAGCTTGCAGAGATTTATGAACTCCGGAAGCGGAAAGTCAGTAAGGGCAAACGCTTCGAGACAGAAATGGAGGAGCTCTTTGGTGTAGCCTTCAAAACCAATGGCCTAATGCTGAGAATATTTGACCACAACCGGCAAGTGAGAAAGATAGTGAGGGGGCAACTGAAAATTTTCGATCTCGTAGCCTACGCCATACCATGTATATATTTGAATGGCAAGTGGCAGAGGCTCAAATGGTTCCACGGTTCAATCCCGATAGTTTTTGAGTTCAAATACAACGAAACGATAGGAGCAGGCTGGCTTGCTACTTATATCCAGATTGTAAAGTGGGCCTATGGTGAGCATGCCATTCCTGCCTTGGTAATAGATGGTGAAGCAGCTAAAATTTATGATTCCACGTGGGAACTCGCCAAGCAATTTAAGAATGTATGGATAATCCACGGCTCCCAGCTTGGCAAACTGCGCAGGTACTACGAGGAGCTAAGGGCTAAGAAGGTTGAGAATCCATCCAATGCGTCAAGTTCACCTGAGGGGGTGGATTCAGTTTTCACATCCACTGGAGATTCAGATAACTACTTAGATGTGAAAAGTGAAAAGATAATTGAGGGAGGCCTACAGCTTGAGAGGGTCTGACCGCCTGGATAATCCTATTCCTGAGAATCCTAAATCTATGAGGTGGGGTTACTGCGAGACGATGGAACAGGTGAGAATGTGGTATGGCAATCCCTACCTGGTGCTCAGCGATGAAGAGATAGACGAAATCGTGCAGAACAAAATCGCTCCGGAAATAAGGAATGAAGCGAGAAAATTCCTTAAGCGACTGAGCGAGAAGAACCGTAAGAGGCTCAGCAAAGTACCTAAGGTCATATTCTAAAATAGGAGGTTCTGAAATTGAAATATCCCAAGCGTCCGAAACCCTGGGGATGGTGTGACACTATAGAGCAAGTGAGATTTTGGCACTGCCGCGATTATGTTGTCTACTCAGATGAGGAGATTGAAACCATTCTGAAGGAGAAAGTAAATCCCGCTATCCACGACGAAGCCCGGAAGTTGTTGAGAGAGGTATCAGAATTCAATAAAAAGAGGCTGGAGAAGATTGAAAGAGGGGAGATAGGATTTATCATTGACTGAAAGATGTACAAGGCTTTATAAGCAATTATACATTGAAAAGTATAGGAAGCGACTAAAATGCGCTGCGCCGGATGCTTTTTCTTCGAGCAAGGGCTGGAAGTTTTTTTGTCTTAGTTGCATCTAAACAAAGCTCAGAAGTTGGGCACGTACTTATCCATTGCTCTGCGTTGCTTCTCTTTGTTGATGTGGATGTAGATCATGGTGGTTCTCAAATCCTTGTGGCGCATCTGCTTCTGGATGTAGA
>JALUWC010000417.1 GCA_027019885.1 Geoglobus sp. | reverse complement strand
GTATCCACGCTCGCGAAGGCGTGTTACTATCTCATCTCCGGCTAGTTTTTCCCTCCCCTCAAACACCTCGAGGATTGCCTTCACCTTCTGTGCAGTATTTGCAAACCTCTTCATATTCTCCTCACCCTCGTTCTAATAATAGTCCCGGATAAGTGATATAAAATTTTTCTGATAACTGTCGACTTCTGCATATAAAATACGAACATATTTGGGTCTTTTTTGTTTCTTTTTGTTCCAAAATGTCCCTTTCAAAAAATAAGAGTTAGTGGCTGCATATTCATACCAGCAAAAAATCAGTTTCCGGTAGAAACGTTTTCATACGTTTTCACAAGCAAAGTTAAGGCTTCTTTGCAAGATATATCTTGTTTCTCCTGCCAATCTGCTCTTTTCTAATCGCGCCTCTTTTTTCAAGCTCAGAAAGTATTTTACTTACCTTTGTTTTTGAAAAACCAGTAATTTTAACGATGTCTCTCTGATCTATGCCCTCATTCTCTATTATAAGCTTCATGATCTTTTGCTCGTCCTCCTTCAGGATTTCTATCTTCTCCTCAAGCCTCCTCTTCCTGTCGAGCAGCAGGCGAACTGATATTCCTCTCGCCTTTAAATATTTGTATGTCAGGAACAGTATGATTACCGCTGCAATAATTAGCAAAGCTATGTATATATAATTCCTGGCCTCGAAAAGGTTCTCATAGATAACAATAACCCTGAAATCCTTGAACTCCGGTGGGATTGGCTCATGCAGCTCCCACTTCAGTATCACCCTCCTCCCGTCGGAAGTGGGCTCACTCTCCGGGCTAACTCTATTATCCACCACGCCATAACCCGGTGGTAGAGCCACAGTAAACTCGAAGTTCTTTACATTGGCGAAGAGTGAGTGAGTAATGCTGAGAATGTATATGTTTTCATGCCTTTCAACCACATTGTCCAGAGTATACCTGTAGGTTATCTTGTAGGTTTCTCCGAATTTGAGCGGCTCAGGCAGGAAGGCAATGATATACGAGCGCTCGCCCCTGTTCTCAACGCTGAATTTAAGCCTCTTCCCGCCGCTTACCACTTCTACATCTCTGAGTCCCCCCGAAAAAGGGTACCTGAACTCTGTAACTGTGATGTTCTGGTCATTGAATATGGTGAGGGTCACCTCTCCCTTACCGAGCTCGTCGACTATCTCAAGGCTTGCCCTGTAGTCTCTGATTTCAATTCCATACACCGGGGCAAGCAACACTAGAAAGAACACCACTATCAGCAAGAATCTCATCACAGCATCCTCTCCAGTGCTTCCCTACCCTTCATTCCCATTTTTATTCCGAGAGCTTCAGCAGCGCTCGTAAGTTCCACAACAGTGCCATTGAGCATATCATTGAAGGTGCTGACTCCTTTCACAACCGCCGCAGCATCGCCAAGCTTCTCCGCGGCGGCGATATTCAGATAGCCACACATCAGGTAGCCCTTATCAGCTTTAATCAGTATAAGAGGTGCCTTTCCGAGGAAAATTCTCAGTCCAATGGCAGAGCCTCTCTCAAGACGGATTTTTTCTATCTCCATGGCTACCCCGCTTTTAATTTCTCACCAAGAATATTTAACATTTCCGAAAGGAAGTTTTAATTAAGTGGTGTACTCGGCGTTTATCCGCACGTAGTCGTAGGTCAAATCGCAGCCGTAGGCCTCGCCCCTTCCCGAGCCCAAGTTCAGCTCGGCGACTATGTAAACCTCCTTCTGCCTGA
>JALUWC010000416.1 GCA_027019885.1 Geoglobus sp. | reverse complement strand
AGTACTGTAAGAGGGGGCGCCTCCTCTGAAAGAAAAAAGAGGAGGTGATGTTGGATGAGGAGTAGCTGGTTTAGAGCAGGAATCCCGGCGCTACTGGCTGTAGTGCTGGTGGCCGGGAGTGTGTTTGGTGGCTTAGCAAGCAGCACAAATCAAAGTTCCAGTTTCTTCAAGGAGATACCATATAACAAATCAGCAATTGAGGCTGATGATTTCCTAAAAGAATTCAAGACGGTTATTATAGACCCTATGGCTTTTAAGAAAGCAGCGGATTCAGGGGTTGTAAGTCTTGAACTGTTTGGAAGAGGATTAAAAATACTGCTAACGCCTGTGAAGGTTCAGTCAGAGAATGCCGTGATAATCATTGAAAACGAGAGTGGTAAATTCATAGAGGAAGCTCCACCCCTCTACACCTACAGAGGCAAAGTTGAAGGAATAAAAAACAGCAGAGTCATCTTCACGGTGAGCGGTGATGTGGTCGTCGGTATGATAGAACTTGGAGACGAATATTTTGTAGTAGACCAGACAAACAAGAAGTACAACGGAAGAGTGGTTCACATTATCTATAGCTCAGAGATGGTCAGAGACAAGACAAACGCCACCGCAATACCGCTGAATGATGATGTGATAAGCCACATTAACCTAAAAACGGTGGATTTGATGGTAGAAAATACACTTACAGAGACTTTATCAACGACTACTGTAGATTTACTAGCAGGGTATGACACCGAGTTTAAAAATGCGTTTTCCAATCCAACAGCTGAGATTGCCAGCATGATAGCCAGCGTAAACGATGCATACGCTCCAGCTGGAGTGCAACTCTCCATTAAAAGTTATAGATACTATTCCAACATACCCAATGGAGATTGTGGCAACGTGCTTGGAAACTTCTTTGACAGGGCGAGCAGCGACAGAGACAGCACTAAAAGCGATTTAGCCTTTCTCTTCTCGGGCAAAAACTTTAACGGACAGGTGGTTGGATGTTCCTACGGGTACTGTGGTGGGAGCGCATGGTGTGGATTTGCGACCGCTCAGATGGTGGCCGAACCTGGAACCAGCTACACTGCAAGTTTTAAGGATAGGTGTATTCTAATAGCCCATGAAACAGGGCACAACTTTGATGCGGGGCATCAAGATAATACAGACCCGAATTACGCAAGGGCTTACCACTGGAAGTACATCATATGGGACAGATACACTGCACTATGGACACCCTTCATGGGCACAGGCTGGATTGGTGGAATGCAGCTTGAGTTCTCAGACAGAAACAATCACGGAGACTCCACCCACGACAACATCAGAAGGATTTCCGAGACAAAGACCACTATCGCTGGCTACAGGTAATTTCTTATGTTAATTTTAGTGTTACCATTGGAGGTAACAGAATTATGAGACAGATTTATCTTATTTTAACAGCTCTTATACTGATAGTAGCTTTCCAATGGTTATTTAACACTTCACTGCCATATAAACTCTTGGCAAAGCCTCAACATGGAAACCTCACTCTTACGGTAGTGCCGGAGAAAACCCGCATTAACGAGGGAGAAGCCTTTGATATAGAATTCATGCTGAAGAATGATGGAAAAAATACCATCAATATCTGGAAGCCAGAGTGGCTCATTGACTACGATATAGCCTTCTACTATACAAATGGTACACCAGTTCCAAAACATCGCTGTCCTGTTATTCAGAGGTTTCAGATGACAAATAAAAACTTAATAGAGCTAAAACCTGGGG
>JALUWC010000415.1 GCA_027019885.1 Geoglobus sp. | reverse complement strand
GAGCTCCTTTGCGTCCTCCAGCTCCCTCAAATCTCTCTCATGCGGTCCAAGAAGGTAGATGTATTCCTTCTCCTTCACAACGAAACTCCTGTTCCAGACCTTTTCGAGGTCGACACCAACGCTCTGGGCTAACTTGCGGGCCTCGTCGAAGTGGACTTTAGCGGTTTGATAGCTCCAGCGGTATAGCAGGTAGAATCTTGATAAGGGAGAGAGTTCGCCAGCTATGCCATTGTGGAGGATTTGTCTTACTGCATAATCTGTGACGAGCTCTCTGACGTATTCAAGGAGTTTGTCTGCTCTGATGACATTGCCCTCGTAGTCCATGACTTTTTTATATTTGCCGAATACTTCGATGGCTGACCCTATAGCTGCGATGAAGAAGTCTGCACCACTCACGCCTTCCTTCCACAGGCGGTCGAGCTTTTTGTTCAGATGTTTTTTGAGTTCTTCTTTTACCTCGTTGAACCAGCCTGTTGGCTGTCTTTCCAATTTTCTTGCTACAATGTAGATCGAAGATATGAGTGATGCAGTTCCCTGAGCTTTTACTTTGTTTTTCATTTCAGTATGAAGTGGCCATGATGCGGTTATGACTAACCCAGAATCAAGAAGTGAATTTATGAGAGTCTCCCATCCTGAAGTAGATTTGTGAGCGTAAACAATTACAGCAATACCATTTGGCTTTAAGACTCTGTGTATCTCTTGGAAAGATTTTTTAAGCATATTCTCAAAGAATTCTTTGGCTCTTCCGGCGTTTCCATGTCTTGAAGGATGTGCTATAACTTCCTTTGATTTTGGAGTTAAAGGCGTAGAAAAAAGTTCAGGATATAATTCTCCAACAGATCTCTTTAACCAGACATAAAAGAAATCAGATAGTTCTGCATAGTCTACATTGTCATAATATGGTGGGTCGGTTATTACCGCGTCAAAATATTCATTTTCGAAAGGCAATTCTGTAGCTGACGCTTGAGTAGCTATAGCAGATAAACGTATGCTTGAGGTATGCACAATAACCTTCGTAACCCAATCTAATGCCGTTACCCAGTTTCCGCTTGATTGGCTAAATGGATTCAACTCAGGAAAGTCCCAAGTCAATGGTAATGCTTGACGAGTGAAAGTATTGCCAAATAATTCTCGGGTAGTATGCCAATGACAGATTTCAGAATTATAATCTGCTAATCTATTCAACAGTATTCCAAGGTAAGTCACTATTGCTTTTGCATAATCTTTACAATAATTTTTGTCATATATTATTTTACGATATGCCTCTTTAACCTTATCTGCAAACGTAATTAAAGCTAGTTTTTGTCGAGGATTAAAAATTTCTCCCCATGCTTCAAACCCATACCCTCTCCCAGCAATTAAATTTGGGTCATTTTTATTCATCGATTCATCAGGAACGGGCTCAATCCCCCACTTCTTCCTCAACTCCTCAACCTTCTCGGCTAAATACTCCTCAGCCTGCCTGAAAACCTCCATGTCCTTCTCATTCGCAACCCGGTAAAACTTCCCCTTCTTCTTGGGATGATGCAGAACAACAGCGACCATCCTCTCTCCAGCCTTACCCTCCTGAAACAGCCTTCTCGTTGTATTGGCATCAACTGCCGAGCCACAGACCAAACACATTGCTATTGCTCTACGTACAGTCCCTTTAGATGGGTCGAAATCCTGGGGCATTGGCTCGTAGCCATCCCCGACAACCCTGAACTTCACTTCCTTGCCTTCAACGTATGGATA
>JALUWC010000414.1 GCA_027019885.1 Geoglobus sp. | reverse complement strand
TGCTGTACAATTGACATGGTTAAAAGGAGACCGGACCTCCTGGAAATCGAGCTCTCTCAATATTCTGATGCAGACCTGATAAAAGAGCTCAAAAAGAAGTATCCCGAAATCCGAATTTAATGATGACCTGCTGAACCTTGTGGACGTCATTTTACCCAACCCGGCCGAAAACAATAGGGAGGTAATAAGGAATCATCCAGTTTTATTCCGCCAGGATATTTCGAAATTTCTGATAACCAGGAATATGAGGGACTTTAAGCCTGTTATTGATGAAATAAATGTGCTCTAGAGTCCTTACCAAATCACATCTCAGCTAACCTCTGCAACACCTTCTTCTCCCTGAAACCCATAGCAACAACCACGCCAACCAGAAGGACATTAACAGCTACGAATTTGTAAACAGATCTCCTCGTATATCTATGCAATTTCCTCAATCCGAATGATTTAGCCAGTTTAAACACATCCTCTATAACTGCTCTTATAGGCTTGAAATCCTTCCAATTCTCAAGCAAACTGAGCAGTTTGGCTTTCAAATCCTTAAACAGCTTCATCTCCTTCTTCAAACTCTTAGAGCTGAAAATGCTGAGAGGATAGCTCAGCAAACCATCTAATCTCTCCAGTCTAAAGTTGCTTCTTGGAAAAATCAGAGGGACAATCTTGTATTCATTCATCCCGACTAAGTAGTTCCTGTAAGCATAAAAGCCCCTGTCGAAGATCAATACATCTCTCAGCCTGAGAACTCTCCTCCTTCTAAGCTCATCCATAACTTCCTTGAATATCTTTGCTTCATGCCTGTTTGCTGGATGAAGCAAGAACAGTAAAGGCTTCATAGAAGGATATTCTAAAACCAGAGTCATTTTCATGCCAATAAACATTCCTTTCGCTGAATAGCCCCATCTGTAATCTTTTCCTTCCAGATCTACCTGTTTTACAGGCTTCCTGAACCAGTTTACGTCAACGCTGATGTCAGTGCAATCTATGATCGCTCTGGTGTTTCTTGCTCTTCTCTTCGTTATTGAATTCAGAATCCTTAGAATCATCGAAATAAAGCCGTTAAGGCTGAACTTCGAGAGGAAAGCGTAGACGTGGCTTTCTTTGGGTACTTCTTTTTCTCTAATTCCCATAAACTCTCTTAACTCTTTTCTCTGCATTAATTCGCTGACAACATGGCTTATTCGCGTGGAGAAGAACATGGAAGTGGTTGTTATCTTTAACACGGGGATTGCTTTGAGGCTGGTATATCTCGCAATTATCCTCTTCACTTTCCTCAAATCGAAAATGTTAAGTATTTTTGATAATAACTGCCATCTGTAGTCGCTTTGGTCGACTACTAGCGGTATATGCATTGTTTCACCCGGAGGAGGCATATGCCTCCTCCTACATAACCTTTTCGGTTTTAAGTTGGTTTATTTCTTATGAAAAGATGTTTAGTTAGGTCTCTTTGCGTGGGAGGGTTGGATTGTCTGTTGTTTGTGGAATGAGTGTGTTAGAGAAGAAATTGGGTTGGAGGTTGTGTAAGGGCCCTAATATTTTTAGTTAAAGATGGTGTTGGACTTTTCTCAACCTTTATAGGCTCTTTTCCAGCACAACCTAAAATAACAATTGTCAATCCTACCAACATAAAAACTACCCAATAGACACTACCAGCACTTCCTTTCATAATCCCACCTTGAACACTAATAAATAAACCCTCACTAATTCTTTATTAATTTCACTCAGTTTCATTCAACTGAATTCATCTT
>JALUWC010000413.1 GCA_027019885.1 Geoglobus sp. | reverse complement strand
CGATGTGGAGGAATTCTTGGAGTGGGTCAAGAATACGAGAAAGAAAGTTGCTAAGGACGTTTACAGGTTCAGCTTAGAGGACGAGTTCGAATGAAAATCTTCCTGGATGCCAGCTACATAATCTATCTCAAATACTCTGAAAGCGATGAGATCTTTGATTACTGCTCGAATTTGTTGAGAGAACTCAAAAATTACGATTTAATCGTCAACGTTGTCGTACTCAATGAAGTTGTGTGGATTTTGAAAAAGAAATACGGAATCGATTCGGAAGAGATCTTCGAATTTCTCGACAGGTTTCTGGACTTCGTAACGATAGTTCCGCTCGATACCAGAGACTACGAGCTTATGAGAGAATTTATTACGAAATACAACCTCAGGCCCTCAGATGCCCTGCATGCCGCAAGCATGAAAAGGTTTAAAGCTGAATATATCGTTTCCGAAGATGCAGATTTTGATGGAGTTGAGTGGATCAGGCGGATCTGGATCGGGAGGGATGGAATGTGAAATTCTCTCGCAGGTAATATTCAGGATGTAACCGGTGGAATATGAGATCGGTGATCCTCTTTATTTACGATTAATTAACTCATAATCTACAGCTACTTCAACAGCTCAAGAATTTCCTGAGTTGTATAAACTTTAACAACTTTCTGCTTTTTCAGATCTTTATCGTTTCCCCATACTGGACAGTTCAACGCCATTGCAAGTGCCAGAAATGGGGCATCAGCTGATCGATGTCTTTCAGAATTTCAATCGCCCTCTTCCTGAATGGTTCCAGAACTTCTCGATCAGCAACATTGATTTTGTCGAAGATATGATCTAAAAGATAATCAAAGGATTCATAATCAAGTCCGGACTTGCGAAGAAGCTCGCCTTTGTGCTTCTCAATTTCCTGTCTTGCGAATGGCACCGTATGCATTTCAAATAGAGCAAGTAAAAGAATTCTTCTTGTCAATCCATCCCTGAGCAGTGCGGAAATGATTACGTTTGTGTCAACAACTATCTCTATCCGGGCCTCTCCATGATACCCTCTTTTATTTTACAATCAAGATTTTTCACATCTTCATCAGTCAGCTCACTCCCCCTGAGAAGATCATCGAAAAGCATCACAAGAAACAGATCATCTTTTATTTCTCTCGCTATCTCACGTTCCAGTCTTTTCGTGATTATGTTTTGAAGGGTTTTATCTTTCCTCAACCTGATTTCGATCTCCTTCGGAAGCTTAACCTCTACAACCATTTTTCCACCATTTCGGTTATCTCATCTGCTTTAATAAAACTTTCTCGTAAAACTAAATGTCTGAAACACGACAGTTTTATTAAACATCCGTTGAATTCGGAAATCATGTTCGCTGGGAAGCTCAGTGATCCACTTTACAGTAACCCTTTATTCATAATGCTATCCTCAATAACAAATGCTGGCTTTGGGTTCTTTTTCTGGATGATTGTACTCATGTTGTTGAAAGTGTCAAAAAGTTGAAATTAAAACCAAATGAAAAAATTGTGGGAGGTTGAACGATCTTGAATGAAGTCAATCATGCTCTCCAGAGAATAGCGAGAGGGGGCAGGAATAGTGTTTGCAGGCACAATAATTTCAATGCTCTTTGGATTCTTGAGCAGAGCATTGATAGCCAGATATTTTTCAGTTGGAGAGTATGGAGTTTTCAATTTAGCGTTGAAAGTCCTGAGCATTCCCCTTGTTGTGGCAACGCTGGGATTTCAGAGTTCCCTGCCGAGAGAAATTGCTTGT
>JALUWC010000412.1 GCA_027019885.1 Geoglobus sp. | reverse complement strand
CATGCTTGTGGTCATCCCAAAAACATGGAAATAAGGCAAAGCCCCGAGAAAAACATCACCCTTGCCTCTTTCTGGAATCCACTCTATGGTCTGGTAAACATTCGCAACCAAGTTGTAGTGGGTGAGCATTGCAGCCTTTGGCAGTCCTGTTGTGCCTCCTGTGTACTGGAAAACAGCAACATCCTCCTTTGGATTTATTTCAGGTCGATCTGTCAGTTCCTCATGAATGAGACATTCATTCCATGAGTGAATGTTGCTTTTCTTTGGAATCTTCACTTTCTCCTTTTTAAGTTTGTAAAGGTAGTTTAGAGGGAAGGGGAGATACTCCTCCACCCTGCATACAATTATATTGTTCAGAGTTCCATCATCAATCAGAGGTTCAATATTCCTGAAAGCAGGCTCAAATATTATTGCATTTTTTGCCTCACTGTTCTCGGCGATGTGCCTGAATTCTCTCTCAGTGTAAATTGGATTTGCCTGAACAACTATCCCCCCAGCCTTGAGAATGGCGTAGTAGGAGATTATGTAATGGGGCAGGTTTGGGATGGCAACCATAACTCCATCTCCCTTTTTGACGCCGAGACTCTTCAGGAATCCTGCGAGTCTGTTTGAAAGAGAATCGAGCTCTTTGAATCTTATTTCTTTTCCAAAGAAAATTACAGCTGTTTTATCCTGGTTTTCCCTTGCAGAGTCCTCAAGCAATCTGAAAAGAGGGATTTCGGGTATCTCGAGAGATTGTCTTACCCATTCATCATAGTGTTTCAGCCACACTCTGTTTATCTCAGAGACTTCAACATCCCTGATGCTTTTTCCTTCAACACCCAGTACCATGTTAGTTTATTTCCGATTAATTATTTAAGATTAATTGTTGAATCTTTTTTATACCGCGAATGATGCCGGAATTATTGAAATGAAATCTACATTGAGACCTACGGATGCACAACCAATCAGGCAGATACCGACATAATCAGAGGGATACTGGAAAGAAAATACCAGATCACAGGTTTTGGAACACTGACATACCCATAAAGTCTTTTAAAGGCTGAATATTCTCTCCTGGCAGATCTGACAGTCAGAACAGTGACATGCAGTGTCCCGTAATTCCGCTTTTCCTTTACTTTTTTGAAGCTCGGATAGCCAACTCTGTGAAACTTTACGACAAGTTCCTTATTTCTGTCATTCAGTGCATTGAAGACAACACTCTCCTTCCCTTCTCCCAGTATATTTCCCATTCTTGAGATGACTCCTTTCGTCACAAGCCCTTTAAGAGAGAAAACAGAGAGACCCTTGAATGTAAATCTGGTCCCGAAATATTCATGGTACTTGTTTTCTACAATCCCCATACCTGAGAGCTTTTTCAGAATCTGTTCAAGTCTGTCATCATTCAATGTACAGTCTCTGATTATAGCATGGACGGGAATGTATTCAAAATCCCACATGTTTCTGAAAATTGAATTGAGCACACAGATATCAATTCTGTCAATACTGTGATAGACTTCCACAAGGTCATTCACATACTATTTAAAATCCAAACTGTTTAAACCTATTTCGTGAGGTGCTCGTACTGTAATAGAAATGCAGTTTACTTCCAGAGACATTCCGGAAAGCATCTATGTAAAAGACACTTTATCGAGAATTTTTTCAGGAGGGTGAAACGAAACATAAGAAAATTCAGAATGATTGAAAGAAACGAGAGAATAGCAATCGCCATGAGCGGTGGAAAGGACAGTGTTGTCCTTACCCATG
>JALUWC010000411.1 GCA_027019885.1 Geoglobus sp. | reverse complement strand
AGGTAGCTATGTTAGGGAGAGGAAGCAGAGTGTTTATGAGTATCTCAAGGAGACATCTGTTGTGAATCCCCATGCCAGAATAACGTTCATAACCCCTGATGGAGAGATACACGAGTTCAAGAGAATAACCTCCGAGCCACCTGAACCGCCAAAGGAGATAAAACCCCATCCTCATGGAATTGAGATCGGGCCTTTGCTTGCCATGCTCAAGACAACCAGAGCAAGAGATCTGAAAAATTTCCTCAAGAGTGAGTTTGTCAGAATTGGAGACAGAATAAGCGATGAAATAATCCAGAAGTCAGGTTTAAATCCGAAAGCTGATCCTCACTCCCTAACGAGAGAGGATGCTGAGAAATTGCTCAACGCTTTCAGGCTGACAGATCTCTTGCCTCCTCCTGTTGACTGCTTATCTCCAATTGGAGACAGGCTCATAATGAAAAGCTTAATGGAAGAATACTCTCCTGAATTTGTTTATGCTGTTACAAGAAGACCAAGAGTGTATTCTGGCCATCCATTCCTTGTTGAGGCTGGAATTGCATACGGAGGTGAGATAAAGGAGGATAAAGTGACACTGCTGAGATTTGCCAACAAAATTCCCCTGCTGTATCAGCAGAGCGGCTGTGCCCTGACTCAGGCTGTTGTGAGCGTGAACTGGAAGAACTACGGGCTTCAGCAGTCAAAGAATGAGCTACCTGTTGCTCCTGCCGTGATACTTGTCCATGTTGCATCAACAAATGTTCCCTATGTTTCGGAATCAAAGGAGGCTGTTTCTGGAATTCCTGAGATAATGGAGGAGATAAGACTTGCCTTACAGGAGTGCGGGAGAAGGCTCAAGGAGTATGTGGAGAGGAAGAAAACAATACAGAAGAGAAAAAGAAAGGAGGAGGAACTGCTTAAAATCATCCCGCTTCTGGCTGAAAAGATAAGCGAGGTTGTTGAGAGGGAGCCTATAGATTATGAGAAGGTGATAGCGAGAATCATGGGCAAGGTTTACGTTTCAAGGCATGTAAGGGATGGGAAGGCTGTTATTGAAATCTGTAACTTTTCAAATTCAAGAAAGAGGTTCAGAATTTACGAGATGTGTGATGGAGGTATAAATGGAGACAGAATTGCGAAATGGGATGTTGAGGTTGAGCCCAAGGATATGCTGACGATTGAGTATGTGTTTGCTGGCAGACACATCAACTCCAGACCTCTTGTGGAGGGCATAGAGGATGAATTTGTGACTGGAGCAGAGGTGGTGAAATTTGGAATTGGAGCAGAAAGCTCTCAGAGCTTTGCTTAACATTGCAGAGTCAATTTACGGTCAGCTCAGGGAAGGCAGAATTCCTGAGGTTGAGATATCCTCAAGGACGAAGTACAACATAGAGTTCGATGAAGAGAGCGAGGTCTGGGTTTATGGAGACAGAACATCCACAAGATCGGCAAAAACCCTGAAAGGAGCCTACATGCTCTTGAGGATGGCCTATGTGATGGGCTTTCTCAAGGATCAGCTCAGAATAAACAAGTCCTCCACTCTGAGAGAGCTCTACTACATCTCGGAAAACTGGGGTCTGGCTAAATTTGACGAGCAGTCTGACAGCGACAGGCTGATCGAGGATCTTGAAATTTTAACAGCCTTTCAGAGAGAGCACTTCCACATAAGGCCTGAGGAGGATGGTGCAACTGTTGTCGGGCCGATAAAGATCAGGGAGGAGACGAGAAGAGGAGTTAGAGAGATCCACTGTCAGGATGATGTTGGAGAGGGTG
>JALUWC010000410.1 GCA_027019885.1 Geoglobus sp. | reverse complement strand
ATCTCCACTTTACTTTTACTTAAGAAGATATCTCGGGAGTGTAATTTTGAAGGGTTAACAGAATGGGTGGATGCAAAGGTTCTTTCTGGCTTCAGAAGAACTCACACTAAAAAAGACCAAGTGACGACAGCTTAGATTGAATCAGTTTTATTCGAATCTGATAATTTTCCATCAGATCTAAGATATATTGTGAAACCTCAGATTAGCATTTAATTTAGATTTAACTGGAAATACCTTATCAGGTGTTTCTGAGAAAGCTTCCTGCTGAGAGAGTTATGGGTATGTCTGGAGGTGGTTTTATTCGGGGAACAATCTCAGGATGCCACAATCAATTTTACACACCTTTAATAAGGTTATTTAATAAAGGTTATATATGATAAATTTATTGACAAAAATACATATGCCAGGGAAGTTATGCTGTATTCTTACTCTGGCACTGGTTTTGATAGCGATGCAGGGTGTAGCTGGGGCGAGTGAGTGGGCTTTTGCCTATGGAGGAAGCGATTATGATCGGGCAAATTCAATCCAGCAGACATCAGATGGAGGATACATAGTTGCTGGAGGGACTTGGTCTTTCGATTCTGGCAATGGTGATGCAGAAAGTGAAAACATCGATTACCATCCACTGATGCATATGTACGGGACCGATACTTCCTTGAAAGCCATACTAACTTCACAGCCACAACCATCAATTCCATACTTTAACCTCACTCAAGGAACAAGACTCATTTATATCTGGAACAACACTCTTCACCACCCAGATCCAATCACAGAAAACGTGACTCTTACGGAGGTCGGTGTTGAGCCATGGGGTGAAATAAATTACTTCTTCGACTTTAACAACGACCTTGCCAACAGTAGGAGAGCATTTGGTCATTACGCTATTGCACTTGACAACGGCTTTTTCGAAAACAGAGGAAGCCACTCATCAGTCCATGGGTCGCTCAGTATACCTATACCACCAATGCACTTCGGAGGCAGTTATTATACCTCTCCATCAATGATATTTCCGGCAAATGCATCAATCGGCTATTCTTGGTCTGGAGAGGGTAAACGCTACAGATATTCTGTCAACTACACGAGCTTCATAGAAAGCTTTGAAAGCATAACAACTCCGGCAGGCACATTCTACTGTGCCAAGGTAGTTACAAACATAGAATCGGATCACAGCTACATTAACGGCACGAGAACGATGTGGATAGGCGAGCCTGGAGTTGTGAAACTCATTTATAACCACAGTGATGGTTCAACAACTTACGTTGAGCTTGCGGATATAACGCAAATCACATTACCTCTTGACATTCAAGAGGTTTCAGTCAGCCCAAGTAACGGGTTTGTGGATGTTACTTTAACATGGAGCGGAGATGGTCAGATCAGGCTCGACTTTATTAACTCCACGACTCTTGACACTGTCAACATCTCAGGCTCTGGCACGCAGACTTTCACATTAACACTACCTTCAGACAGCCTATCAGATTACTACTTTATTCACATAGTAGATATTTCAGGTTACTACCACTTCGAATACATGGTTTACATCGAATCAACCCCACCATCAAACCAACCCCCTGTTGCAAACTTCACCTTCTCCCCATCATCACCAACAGTTGGACAAACAATCACCTTTGATGCATCATCAAGCTACGACCCAGATGGAACAATCACAAGCTATCAATGGGACTTTGGAGATGGAACAACAGCCTCAGGCATGACAGTCCAGCATTCCTACTCATCAGCAGGAACCTACACCG
>JALUWC010000409.1 GCA_027019885.1 Geoglobus sp. | reverse complement strand
TGGAGAGGTGGGTTAAAAAGGTTCTGGTATGTTTGGTCTGGAGATGGTTTGAAGATAACAGCAGTCAACTAGAATGTTCACATCAACAAAACTTGGAGAAATTCAAACATGTTATACTTGCAATACTAATGACAATGCTTTTTAAGATAATGACTTTCAATCTCAAAAATAGTGGTGATACAGATGCATCATCCAAAACAGCACAGAATTTTGTATCAACCTCTCTCAAACCAGTCAATATGGGCAGCTGACATCGAATGATCTCTTTCATACCTTATGTACGGCTTTCTTCTCCTCTTCTTCCCCGGTTCTTCCTTTGCCAAGCCTTCTTTCAACAAGTATTTGTGAATGCGATTGTGAGGGATGTGGATGCCGTAAACCTGTTTTATTATCTTCTCAAGCCTCCTCGCTCCGAGCTTGTACTTGGCTTTGGCTTCTTTTATGGTCTCTTTCTCCTCTTCGCTTAATTCTTTCACCTTTCTTCCTCTCCTCCTTATAGGAAGGTATTCTCTGTGTGTAAGCCAGTAAGACCATACTCTCTTGACTGTCGAAACGCTGACTCTCATCTCGAATGCGATTTCTTTGTTGCTCTTTCCTTTCTGTTTGTGCCTTACAATGTACCTTACCTTTCTCTCTGTGAGTTTGCCGTAACCCATTAGTTGTTTGAGGGTATCTAAAGTCAAATTTTTTGGGACTATACAAACCCACAAATACCAGAATCCTTTATCAACGACAACTTTAGGCTTATTCTCGCAGCTCTCAGGACTTCTTTCAGAAAAACGTAGGCGTGGAAGCTTGATCTTCAGTTGGAAGCCCAGACAAAGAGATTCCTCCTGTTTCCATATCTCTTGTAGACCAGGCGAAGATTTGTTTGTTTTCCAGCTTAAGCTTCATCTTATCTATTGCAATAAGATCCTTTTCCCTCTTTTCAGGAAGCCTTATAACTTTTTGAGCTTTGAGTGGAATACTTAAGTTATCAAACGAGAAAATAAAAATAATTATTTAAAGCTCATTAATTTTCCCAAGCAAATAGTAGGCTATCTTCGCCAGGTCTCCTATGTCGATTCTGCCATTGCCGTTGAAGTCTGCTTTCAAATTGGGCTGAACTTTGCCGACCACCATCCATGCCACCATTGTTACATCAGTTATGTCAAATCTGCCATCCCCGTTTACGTCTCCTTTTAAGGGTGAAAACACTGTAATTGATCCATTCAGACCACTAACAGACATGACGTTGAAGTCCTCACTGCTGACTTCAGCTCCAGTGATTTCAAGGCTGGTGTAGCCTAATGATGTTGCGCTCACGATTAGGTTCATGAAAACAGCATCTCCAGAGATTGAGTTGTTGAAAACCACTGCAAATTTTGCTGTGCCGTTGGCGTTGTCGATATTGGTGTAGAGCTGGGATGGAAGGAGTTTTTCAGCATTTAAAATCTGGATTACCGAGCTGTTGTAATGCAAAGTGAAATTCACCGCTGTTATGTTTGCTGGAGCTGAGATTGTTACTGGGATAGCAGTGGTTTGATTTTGGCTTATGTCAATGTGGGGGAGGGAGATAGTATAGCTTTGTCCAGCTATAACTCGAATTGTTGTGTTCAAGGCATTTCCGCTCAGAGGGTTGTTTGAAGTGTCAGTTAAATCTACGATGCTGATATTAAGCGGTGAGAAGCCTTCAGAAACTCCCCTAAATGTTAAATCCGCTATCTTCCCAGAAATACCGCTAAGACTTATCATACCTATTGTTATTTTTCC
>JALUWC010000408.1 GCA_027019885.1 Geoglobus sp. | reverse complement strand
GGATGAGTTCAGGGTTGCTGGAGTTTTTGTCAACTGGTGGGAAGAGCTTAAGTATGATTTCAAGACTGTTGTGGCTTCAGGATGGAGCAAGAGGATTATTGAAGACGATAGAATTAGGGAGAAGTTCTTTTCTCAAAACGTGGAAAAGATTGAGGAGTTAGAAAGCAGGATTGCAGAGGTTGAAGGCGAACTCAATGAACTTCTGGAAGAGGTTGAGGACTGGGATGAGGAGAACGGGAAAAAGACAGCCAGTAAAGTGAAGAGCTACCTGAAGGAGATTGTAAAAGACTTGCGTGCTAACTGGCAGGAATCTGCTCTTAAAGAGGCATCAAAGTGGGAGACTCTGATCAAAAAGATAGAGAGTAAGGAGAAAGAATTGAGGAAATTGAGGAAAGAACTTAAGGCAAAAGAAGAAGAGCTTGAGGAAAAAGTAAATGAGAAGAGAGAATCTTTAGCTGAGGAGGAGGCAAAAGAACTGCTTCTTGAGAAGTTTTACGAGTTGATAGGTCAGCAGTTAGAGAAGTATCTCAACGCTGAGAAGAAAGAACTGATAAGGATTTTTGAAAAGCTCTGGGACAAGTACTCCGTTCCATTGACCCAGTTAAAGGCTGAGAGGGACGAGGAAGTTAGAAAGCTGGACGAATTTCTGGCGAGGCTGGGATATTATGGCTGAGGGACTTAAAGAGAACAGAGATATCGAATTTAAAAGAAAGTGGGATGACGAGTATCTCAAAACTCTGTGTGCTTTTGCCAACGCAGATGGTGGCGTGATGTTTGTAGGTGTGGATGACGGTGGAAATCCCGTAGAGATAAAAGACCAGAAAAAACTTCTTGAAGACCTGCCCAACAAGATAAAAAATAAACTGGGTATTTTACCCTCGGTCAGTCTCGAAAAGGTAAGGGGAAAAGAGGTCATAAAAATAGAAGTCCGTTCATCAGATGTTCCCATATCTTACAATGGAAAGTTTTATCTCCGAACAGGCTCAACAGTTCAGGAAATTAATGGGAATGAACTCGTAAGGTTTATTCTAAAGAAACAGAATCTCACATGGGACGCTCTTCCATCTGAAGCCGGAATTGACGAAATAGATGAAAAAACGGTAGAGAAATTTAAAAAACTTGCAAGGGAAAGGCTCCCGGAAATATCTGATGAGGACTCCATTGAAAGGATACTGCAAAACCTTGAACTTTTAAAGAATAGAAAACTCACAAATGCAGGGGTTTTGTTGTTTGGCAAAAATCCCCAGAAATACATAATAAACGCCGAAGCTCGCGCAGGCAGATTCAGGACTCCAACCGAGATTACTGATACGGTTGATGTCAGAGGGAATCTTTTCGAGCAGCTTGATGGTCTGATGGATGCGATAAAAAAGCACATGAGTGTGAGGTTTGAGATTGAGGGGGTTGAAAGAAAAGATGTATGGGATTACCCCCTCCCTGCTCTGAGGGAGGCGGTTATAAATGCACTCATCCACAGGGATTATTTAGAGCCCGGCGACATTCAGATAAAAATTTACGATGATAGAATCTGGTTATGGAATCCGGGAAAACTCCCTGAAGGTCTGACGGTTGATATGCTGAAAAGAGATCACCCCTCAATTCCCCGCAACAGGCTGTTGGCAACAGTTTTATACTTTGCAGGATTTATTGAAAAGTGGGGAAGTGGGACAAAGAGGATTGTAGAATTGTGTAAGGAGCAGGGATTGCCTGAGCCGGATTTTAAAGAGGAGATGGGCGGCTTTTCTGTGGTGTTTTAC
>JALUWC010000407.1 GCA_027019885.1 Geoglobus sp. | reverse complement strand
GATCTCATTGCAAACAGCTATCTTCCCCGAGGTGGGCGTGTCGATCCCCGCTATCAGGTTGAGCAGAGTGGTCTTTCCGCTTCCCGAAGGCCCCATAATCGTTAGCCATTCAGCCTCACCAACCTGAAACGTAACTCCGTTCAGAGCCGTAAATCCGTTATATCTTTTCACCACATTCTCAACATCTATCACCTTACTCACCTCCAAGCTCGTTCACAACCTCCTTTCTGGATGATTCCACCAGATACATGAGCGAAACGGCATAAAACGCTCCAGCTGAAAGAGCAATGAGAGTTGCAAGGGATTCAGAGTTCAGGTCCGGGAGCGTACCTGCAGTCTTGGCCAGGATGACCCAGGACAGGATTACCGAGAAGATCGCTCCCAGAAGGGCTGAAATCATGGCGATAATTCCGAATTCTGTCAGTATCAGCTTTCCAATCATCTTTGCATCTGCACCAACAGCCCTCATTATCCCAAACTCCCTTCTTCTCTTCCCAGCATCAGCTCTGGAGAGGTTCACTATCGTTATCAGGCTCGACACAACAGAAACTCCTGCTATGTACAGGAGGAGCTTTTCTATGCCCTTCAGGAAGGAGAACTTTGTCCTGACAATCTCCTCAAGTATTATCGCATCTCCGCTTCGATACCTGTCCGGATTTTCTGTCCTTATCAGAACCATTGTGGCCTTCTCAGCAGTCCCGTTTAGAATCACAAACGAGTCGAATTCAGTTCCGGAATCGAGGATCGCTGCTCTGCCTTTAATTGCATTCACCTCGATTGCATCTCCACTCTCTATTCCAAGCCTCTCAGCCAGCTCTCTCCCGACAATAACGTCTCCCTCACCTCTCAAAACCCAGGCGGGATTCATCTGCATGAGCCTTTCAACGTCCGTCACCGCAAGGCTGATCTCAGATCCACCCATTCTGGCAGTTTTTACGTAAATTGCCACCCATTCATCCCCAGGATAAACCGCATTCTCCACCTCTCCATTCTCAGGTTTCAGAATCACGTTTGCTCCGTACTTCCTCATTTCCTTCTCAACTACCGTGTCGAAGCTGTTCTGCAGGATTTCTGATGCTCCAATCAGGGAAAGGGAGAGAGCCACGGCGAGAATCATGGGTATGAGGAGCTTTGCCCTGTATCTTATTGAGGAGAGCACGGTTTTCATCAGCATTCTATCACCTCAAAACCTCCACCACGTCCTTTTCCAGCCCCTTTCTCAGCAGTGCCAGAGCGATGAAAGATATCAGGACAGGCACGGTCACGGACAGCACGAGAAGCTCTGAAATAGCTTCAAACTCAATACCAAACACCGACCTGCTCACAAATTCTGCAATGTAGACGCTTGCGATATATGTGAGGGCAGCAGAGATCAGCGAGGCGGTGAAGATCTCTGCCATCACCTGCAGGTAGAGCTTCTGCCTCGATATGCCCATGGCAGCCATTATTCCGAAGAACCTCATTCCCGTCTCCACGTACATCTTCTCAGAGGTGAATATGGCAATCAGAGAAATCCCTGCTGTCAGCACGAACATTGAGGCAAAGACAGATGATGACGCACTTATCAGTCCCTCCTGCACCTCTGTAACTCTCCTGAGAATTTTCACGTCACCATGCGGAACAACTTCCTCTATCGTGTAGGCTATTGAAGATGCGTATGGCGAGCAGTACCAGGCTTCAAATTCCTCAGGAGACAGGCTATCAATTCCGTAAAGCTCGGCTTTAACTGCCAGTTCATCCTTGGGCTTTATCAGGGCACTCA
>JALUWC010000406.1 GCA_027019885.1 Geoglobus sp. | reverse complement strand
TCCGAAAGACTTTTTTAGACTTTATTTCTTCAATTATCTGCTGGATTGGGGAGTGCATGGTTTGTATTCTGGTTTTTTATTTTTTAATGTTATTGTTGACAGTGTCTTTGAGTTGAAGCTAAATGCCTTTTTAATCCTTTTAATAATTTTTATCATATTCGTTCCTGTTAATGGAGACATTATATTTGCTCCTAATAACAACACAACAATCCAAGATGCTATTGATAGTTCATCTGATGGAGACACAATAATTGTTAGAGACGGAGTGTATAGCGTTTATCTGAACATCACCAAGAGCATAACCTTGAGATCTGAGAACGGCTCAGCAAACTGCATTCTTGAAGCGAGCACAGGCGATGATGTTATCGAGGTGCATGCTGACCGGGTTAACATAAGCGGCTTCACCATCAGGAATGGACAGGATGACGGAATTGATGTTGAGCCGTTGAATTCCGACCCTTCTGACCATGTTAACATCTCTGATAACGTTTTCTACAACCTTTATGGTGGAATACAGATCGAACATTCGAATTATACAACGGTAATGAACAACACTATCTCCGACACAGATGAGGGGATATATATTATTGACTTTTCATACTACAACCTCATTGTAAACAACTCGATTTCCAACTCTAATACTTATGGAATTGATATCCCTGCAGGCAATGGAAGTGAAATCTATCTTAATCGATTCATCAACAATGCTCAAAATGCATGGGACTGCGGAAATAACCACTGGAATTCAACAGAAATGCATGGATACACCTATCAGGGCAAAGTTTTCACCAACTACACAGGAAACTACTGGGATGATTATTCCGGAGTCGATTCCAACGGAGATGGGATTGGAGACGCCCCATACAACATCTCTAACGATTTCTGTGGAGAATCGGGTGGTGGAGAAGGTGGAGGAATAGTATTTATTAAAAATGGTGGTCCAGATCAACCAAAAGACCACTATCCAATGCTCTTCGAAACGTTACAGCCCCCTTTTATTTCCAACATCCAGGAAAGCGGTTTAACCAATACAAGCGTAACCATAAGCTGGGATGTAGACATAATTTCAAATAATCGAATCCTCTACAGTAAAAACACGGATTTATCGTCTCCCCTATGGTCTTCGTGGGATAACAACACAGACAATCCATCAATAACCCTTTCTGGGTTGCTGGCAAATACCACATACTACTACTCGGTCTTCTCTTACAGAGTTGACAATACAAGTTTGTACTCAAACAGCTCCATTCAAAACTTTACAACGATCAGGAATCCAAAAACATGGTATGTGGACGATGACAGATTGAATTGTACAGCCGATTTCACGAACATTCAGGATGCGGTTAATGCCTCGATGGATGGTGACACGATAATTGTTTGCAATGGAAGTTATGTCGGGAATATCACTGTTGATAAAAGCGTCAACATAACCGGAGTTGAGAAGCCATTCATAGACGCTTTTGATGTTGGAGCTGGCTTTGTTTTAAGTTCGAGCAACAACGTTATCCAAGGCTTCACAATTGATAGGGCAGGATGGCATGGGCTTTTCAGTTCGAAGTCAGAGTATAACTATGGTGTCTATTTGCTTCCTTCGTCTGATGGCAATACAATCAGGAATAACAACTTCACAAACGGAGGTGGTGTTTACATATCTTCCAGCAACAACAATGTTGCTGAGAATTATTTTGGGAACAGCAGTTTAGTAATTGAAAATACATTGTTCTCAGGTGGGCGACACAATACTATTTCAAGAAACGAGTTTAACTGCACTGATGAGGATTTCAAAAACTCAGTGATTAGGATTAAGAACAAGATTACAAGCAACATCGTTGCCTACAACAGGATAGAGAATAACCATATCGTTGGCCCCTACGTAAATCTCGGGTTAATTGAAGTTGACGAATACATGAGCAGCAATATCATAGCAAACAACACGATTGAGGGGTTCAGGGGGATTTACATAGACTCAAATTCCAACCAAAATCGAATCATCAACAACACCATAACGGGCACATCAGATATAATCGACACCTCTAACACTGGAATAACTGTCGATACGTACTCATATGACCACATTATATCCAACAACACGATTCGGCAATTCTACATAGGGCTCGAGATCAGACCATACAGCACTGGAAAATCAATCAACATTACCATGAGAAACAACACATTTCTTGAGAATACGTACCATTTTTATATTTATCCAACCTTAACCCAATTTCCAAAATCGCCAACTGATGTGCATTTTGATATGGATACTGACACATCCAACGTAATCCTTGAAAATGGAGTTAAGAGAATCTACTACATAAAAAATGCCCATGATCAGGTTTTCGATGCTCAGGATACCGGGTTCTTCGCATGCATAAGCTGTGATAACATAACGATAAAGCAAATTTATCCCAGAAAGAACTCCCATGGTATTTTGCTATACAATACGTCCAACTCTCTAATTGATGGCGTTACCGCAAGCAGTAACCACCTTGCGGGAATAGCTCTCTACGATTCTTCCAATATAACAATAAGGGATTCCTGGCTCACGGGCAACGGTTATGCGAACTATGGCACGGGACTGTTTCTTGCCAGATCAGAGAATATTACCGTAAACAATACCGATCTCGAAACGAACTGGTGTTATGGTGTGAGAATTCATTCTTCAAACAACAATACGATCTCAAATTTAAATATAAACGATAACGGACCAAGTATTAAGCTTTCTCCGGTTACTGACGACTGTTACTATGGAGGGAGTGGAATAAAAATTGATGGTTCAGAAAACAACACCATCCAATCAAACTACATTAGGGCGACGGCGATTCCCAAGCAAGGCACATGGGAAGGGGGGCAGAGGTATGGCATACACACCTCTTCCTCCTCAAACAATCTGATCTACAACAACTATTTCAACAACTCAATAAATGCTTACGACACAGGCATCAATCGCTGGAACACAACCAAAATCGAAAGCACAAACATAATAGGCGGGCGGTTCTTGGGGGGAAACTACTGGCACGATTATGCTGGGATGGACACTGTTGGGGGAGATGGTTTAGGGGATACTTTTCTGCCATACAACTCAAGTGGTAACATTCAAAATGGGGGCGATTACCTTCCGCTTACAATTGCAGCTCCAGACCACACCGCTCCCGCCGTCTATGTCACTTCTCCAGTCGAAGGACAGACTTATTCAGCAGGCTATGTTTATTTAGAGGTTTACTCTCCCGATCCAGATGCGTCCAGATGGTGGTACAGCCTCAATTCGGGAGCGAATGTTAGCTTCACTCCAAACACCACCATCAGCGGTTTATCCAACGGAGGTTACTCGCTCAGGGTTTATGTTAACGATACTGCAGGCAACATCAATTCCACAGCTGTCAATTTTTCGGTTAGCGTTTCTACTGGCGGAGGGGTTAGCGGGGGTGTTGGTGGGGGTGGTGGAGTAGCGGTGGTTGAAAAGCCCCTTGAAGAGGTAACCCAGCCAGATTTTGAGATTACAATTCTTAGCCCGGAACGCAAGCAGTACGTGGAGAGAGGGTTCAATTTGGCTTTTGCTTCCCCTGTTCCTTTGAGAAGGTCGTCTTTCATTTTAGATGACAGAAGTCCGGAGAGTATAGGCCTCTCCTCCTACGCAACATCCGGTTCGAAGCAAATAACCCGTCTTTCCTTGGGCAAGCACAAAATCATCGTTAATGGAGAAGACTACTACGGCAGAAAGGGAAAGGGAGAGATAGAATTCGAGATTATACCTCTAACTTTGGGAGAAATCGATGTAACAGGCACCAAGACAACGCCTCGCTTTGTTGACGATGTCGCATTCTCATTCTACGGAAGGGATGTGAACTACATCCTAAAGTTTGAAGCCAAGGGCAATGCAAGGATGGATGTTCATGTTAACAGATATTACAGGGATGGTATTCAACCATACAACAACCTTTCCACTGGGTTGATATACTCCTTCACCCCCACATCAACCTATCAAAAGTTTGAAGTTCCAATCTCAGCAGATAACATAACCGCTGATGTAAAAAACCTCATCTCATTCGTGTCGGAGAATGCTGGGGATAAAACTAATGAGAATGGCTGGGAAATAAAGAATGCAACTCTAATTCCAACCATGCCCTTCAGCTTCCCGCAGATAACCGTTTTCACCTTCAACAAGGCGATATCGGATAACGAAACCCTGACCGCCTATCTCAGAATAGACGGAATCACGGATGAAAACTACAAAGCTTACATCTACCTGCTCACACCTGATGGCAAAAAGCTGTTCTATCCGGACTGGAGCGAAGTGAAAAAAACAATTGATGACTACTACTTGAGAACGAACTACTACGGAAGACTCTCATCAACCTTGAAATTCAGCAATTTCAGTGATGGAACCTACATCCTCGTTGGAAAAATTGTCGATGGCTTAAACCAGACGGTCTCCCTTTCGACCGACAAAATCTATTACAGTAAGGAGAATTCCGTAAAACTCTATCTCAACAGAGAAATTTTCAGCAAAGGGCAGGAGGTTATAGTTGAACACATGCTCACAGGAAAAGGGGAAGGAAATAGAACCTTAATAGTTTCCTTGGAAAATCCCGATGGACAGCTTATCTACCTTCCAATGCTCTCCGAGAAGCCCAAAGTTAAAGAGTACAATTCAATTCACTCTGATTACTTCACAGCCTTCAACGAATTCGTGAATAACTGGGAGGAAGGTACTTACATTGTAAGGAGCAACCTTTACAACGAATCGGGTGAGCTTTTGGATGATGATGTTATCACCTTTGACGTTTGCGGTAAAACATCAACCGTAGAGGGTAGCTACCTCAGAAAAGTGGAAGACGACGACACATCTGCCTTTGTCCTGAGCAGAATTAGACTGATAGATTTCTACACTCTAAAAACACGGGAATTCGAGTTCAAGGGGGAGCATTACGGTTATTCAATCACAGCTCAGGCCGGGAAGTATTACATAACGGGAGAAGCTTACAGCAAAAAAGGCAAGGCTTACTACATTCCGATGGTTGAGGTTGTTATCGGTTGCGAAGAAAACAAAACGAGAAATATGGAGCTTGAATACATTGCTAATTTTACCCCGCCGTTGGAAACACTAAGTGGTTATGGTGAGTTTTGGAGACATAGTATCGAGATAAATTCGAATTCGCTAAAGTTTGATGGTGAATCAAACACTTGTTCAAAGCCGAAAGTAGGTGTTTATGTTACCATAGACAACGAATACGCTTTGAACATGCTCAGAGACGATATGAAATTGCTGTATGGGGAAGAGGGTTACGAGAACGCACCTCCTGCGAAGATTGCAAGGTACTTCAGTTTCAAAATAGTCCAGTTTCTGAAAAGCACATCGCCAGGCGTTGATATTATAAGTTACGGGGAGATATTGGACTCTTTGGGAAAAGCAGAAAGCTCTGAAAAGAGTTCAGACCTATCAAGAACCTCACTTAATTCGATTCCAGAGTACATCTACAAAGTTTCGATTTCCGGTGATGGAGACTTAACCTATTACTCTGTTAACACAAAACTCGTTGAATTTCCAAAATATAGCACTGTTAACCCAACTCACTTCTACTCAAGCTTGATTAGCAATCCTTTGAAAGAAATCAAAAGAATTGTTCGAGAAACAGGAGATTTATCACCAATAATCGACGATTTCGAGGCTAAACACCCAGTACCGCCAAGAGATCCAAGATTGGAGATTAGCGTTGTGCCTGAATCCGTATCTCCAGATAGCAAGGAAACGAGAAAAGCAACAATTCAGGTTAAGGTGACGAACTGTAAAGGTGTACCTGCTATTGTGAGTAGTGGATACGGTATATCCCGACAAGAGGTGTTTTTCCAGAAATATCCGAAAAGGGGAGTTGCCAAGGCAGACTGGGAGGCAACTAAAGTTTCAGTGCATGGAGTTGGAGATTGGGAGATCATAAGCAGCAAAAATTGGGTTATCGGTGATACAAGAGATGGAGGTATTGCAGAAGCGCAGTATACCCTCAAAAAAGGAATAAATGCGGGAACAGATAGAGTGAAGATAATTACCTATGGAAGGGGGATGAAGAAAGCCAGCGGAACCGCTATCATCAAAATAAGCGGGATAGGTATAGAGGCAAAACCGGAAAAAGAGGAAATTTCTCCGAGGGAACAAACAGACATTTACATTTCCATTTACAAAGAAAATCCAAACGGAACAAGAACCCCACTTTCAGGAAAACCTATTCTAATAGAGAAATCAAATCTGCTTGATGGGGAGATATCGGTTCTTGGGGCAACTGATGCAAACGGAAATCCCGTTACCGATGAGAACGGTAAGGCTGTTATAAAATATCTTGCAGGCAAGAAGGAAGGTTTGGTAAAGATCCCCGTAAAATATCGATCTGAACTTGGCGAAGTCCAAGATATAGCTTTTATCAAGGTAAGAAAAGATGAATACATCATCACAATCAACTTTCAGGATTCTCCGGCATGGAACTATGAATATGATGAAGGAAAAGACTACAAGCATCACGCCGAGGCATCTTCAACTTTAAATCTGAACGCTAAAATTATCTGGGACAGGACGAGTCAAAAGGAAGAGATAGGTTCATGGGACTTTTATTTGAGAGGAAACAGACACGACTATTACCACAAATATTCCTACTGGTATGAATGGTCAGACGATTCTTCAAGATGGGAAAAGACGTGTGACATTAATAGCTATGTGGGGGTTAATCTGGCATCCGGGTCTACCGGAATGGGTTACAGGGCTATCGTTTATGAGAATAAAAGAGGAGACATCGTGATAAGACTGGATCCCCTCGATCATTTAATGCCTTTGGCCGGAACAGATTCGAGAGCGGTTAACGGTGTCTGCATTTTAACAAAAGATGGAGAGTATGCCGGGGAGGAAAATCCAGGTGGGTCATTGGGTCTCGATTATTCTGGAATTGAGGTAAAACTGAAACCGCCCAGATCGGTAGATTGTGTAAGGGCGAGTCATCCCAAACTGAGTATGTATTCCATGAGCTGGTGTCAACTGGATGTCCCGAGGAATTTTCCGGAAAAGGTTGCGGTGTTGAAGAAAACGGGTAACCACACCTACGCCCCATTCAGCATCGACACCCTTCAAAGAGATCAGTGGGATGAAGATGGATACGGCCACACACTGAAGGGCTGGTTGTATAGAGTTAAGAGTCTACATATTACGGCCATCAGGAGGTAGTTGCGATGAATGTTACGAATGTTATGAAAATATCAACCATCCTCATGTTTTTCTTGCTGTTCTTACATCCTTCTGTAGCAAAAACCATCACCGTCTGCGATACATGCGAATCCCCTTCGATTCAGAAAGCTGTGGATTCTGCCAATAACGGAGACCTTATCGAAATCATGGGAGGGGGTTACAGAGAAAGTGTGACTGTAAACAAGTCCTTGAAGATCGTTGGCAAGGGGGTTGTAAATCTTTATCCAAGGGGCCCAAAGCCGGGTTTTGAGTTGAAAGCAAGTGATGCTTCTATTGAAAACATAAACATAATCGGAGGGTATGCAGGGGTTGGAATTGAAGATGGTAACAACATATCCATCAGGAATTGCAACATAACTCACAATTACTATGGAGTTTTTTCTGAAAATTCTTCAGATTTGGAAATTGCTAAAAACAAAATAAGCGATAATAACTACTCAATCTACCTTCAACTAACACGAGAAAGCATTATTGAAGGAAATAAAATTAGTAACTCTACCATTGGTTTGAAACTAATGGAATCCGGGAAGATACTTGTTAAAGAGAATTTAATAAACTCTCGAGATGCTGGAATAATCCTCTTCTCATCATCAAAAAACACCATCGAGAAAAATGAAGTTGATCAAGGAATAGTGATTTTGAGGTCCTCAGAAAACCAATTGGTAAACAACAACGCTAATCTCATAAGTTTGTTCTCCTCGGATGGGAATTTCATCTCTGAGAATTCAATCGGAGAATATACCAACATGCAGTCAAACTTGAATAGATTTCAATTTGGCACTTTGAACTTTACCGGCTACAATTTTAAGTTCTCAACCTCCGAAGCGGAGTTTGCAGAATATCGTTTACTCTCCAATGAGGTTAATATTACAATAATCCCAGACATCTATACGGAAGAAGGATTTGTAACCTTTGAAACGGAGCTTCCAGTCCAAAAGCTCAAAGACTTGGATTTGCAAACGATTGGAATCTACAAAGTTAAAAAAGATGGGCTTGAAATGGTCTCACATCCTTCCTTGGACGAACCTAC
>JALUWC010000405.1 GCA_027019885.1 Geoglobus sp. | reverse complement strand
CAATGATGAGCAGACCACCAAGAGCCATGAATACCATCATTCCTATGAACGCCCCACCAATTGCAGGGGTGATTGTTTGTGGCTCAAATGAATGGCGGGTTACATGGCTCGCAGAGAAAAGCAAAATTGCAACGATCATTGAAAGGATCATGAGCGAAATACCTGCTATCTGCAGAATCATCCCTGTTCTTCCAATTCCAAGGTTGTCATCTGCATTTTTCAGTTTTCCAGTTGCCTGAAACCAGAATATAAACCCGACTATTCCCAGAATCAGTGCTACGAGGAAAGGAATTAGCACTGCTCCCAGCACAAGAAACATTTTCTGAATGTCTTGTAGACTCATCCCGATGCCCACGCTTAAAAATGCGAAACCTATGCCTGCAATTGCCAGAAGGTCTGCGGCGATTGCAAAAAGTGAACCCTTTTTGAGTTTATCCACCCCTTCAGCGAGACTCATGGACACAATTATCTTTGTTAAAATTTAAATTTTTTCGGTCACTGATATTTAAACAGAAACTCATCAAGTTTTGCTAAAGCCATTGGGATGTTAATCAGACTCAGCTTTTGATTAAAAAATGGGTGCAGAGGAAGGTAAAATGGACATTTCATTTGCTTATTTGAGGTGCATTTCGTTTTTTAATTTGGATGGACCACTGAAATTTTTTGAGAGCCTCAGAAGGGCGGTTACAACTGCTGCAAAAACAAATGATACTGCGACAGTTATGCCTATAACTCTGAGGTGTGTTTCAAGGTCAGGCATGCCACCATATGCTATTGAGAGAATCGCTATGTGCACTGCAGAGATCACAACAAACATCACTCCCCACAGCAGCAAAAACAACCTCATGATTAATCACCAACTATTAGTTAACAGCAACACCTTATAAAAAATTTTCTGCCTGACTGTCAGGACTGTAAAACCCTGCCGCATCCCTCAAAAATCTCTCCTCTTTCTTTCACAATTTCCCCTCTGTGAATGACTGTGTGAGGAAAAACTCCGTAAAACCCTTCAAAAGGTGTCCACTCATCAAAGTAGTGAAGTTTTCCTGCCTCTATCCTCTCAGCCTTCGAAATATCAAAAACCGCAAGATTTGCGTAGTTTCCGACTTTTATTTCTCCGTATCTGTGGAATCCAAAGATCTCTGCTGGATTTCTTGCAATTTTCTCAGCAACATCAAAAACATTCAGCTTTCCGAGAAAAATCAGCCCCATCAGAAGGGGATAAAGAGTCTCAACTCCTGGGTATCCTGAAGCTCCACTCTTCTTCTCGTCCGGTGAATGTGGAGCATGGTCGGATGCAACAACATCAACATTCGAAAAATTGTTCAGAATGAACTCGCAATCTTCAGGAAGCCGGAGTGGTGGATTAACGTTTATCCTTTCCCTCAAAACACTGTAATAGCTTTCATCGAGGAGCATGTGATGAGGTGTTACCTCGGCATAGGAACCGCTAACAGAAATCATTTCAAGAGCCTCCTTGGTTGATATGTGGCAGAAGTAGAGATTCTTATCTTTCAAGATCTCAACTGCCTTTATTTCCGCCTCTCTTCTTCTGAATCTGAAGTTTGGTATTCTGTTTGACTCAACAAACTCTGGAAGCTCTGCATGAATTGTTGAGAAATACCTCAGATTGTTTATTTCCTCATGAGGTATCTGATACTCGGAATTCTCATGCTGAAGAAAGACCTCACCAACAGACGGGTTGAATCCTTTTTTTTTGAGATTGCTGACAATTTCGTTTATCTCCGGCAGATTTTTTCTTGTCAGCCCAATGTTGAGGGAGTAGTCAACATTGACGAATTTCTCTGCGTGCCTGATCCTTTCAAGATACTTCTCTTCGGAATCAATAAACGGTTTTGAATTTGGCTGATCAACAACCAAGCATATGCCTCCATTCAATGCTGCAAGTGTGCCGTTTTTGATGGTCTCCTTGTAACTCTCCTCAAAATCCCTTAAATGAACGTGAACATCAATTCCAGCAGGCATTATCAGACCTTTTACTTTCTTGCCACCAATTTGCTTGCTTATTTCTATTATCCTTCCATTTTCGATCTTTATCCCTGCTGTCACAATTTTATCTTGCAGCAAAATTTTCCCGTAAATGTTCATCAGAAAGGCTGAAGAACAAAGATTTAAATACTATTCTGGAAATTTAAAACAAAAACTCAGTGAGGAGAGGATTATGGATTCAATAGTTAGGGAGGCTATAAAAAGGGCTAATGAGGAAAAAAAGGCCTTTGTCAGGGAAGGTGAGGATGACGAAATTCTTGAGATGCTTCACGAGCTGAAAACGATCATAAGGGTTGCTGGAATAGGTGGTAGTGGGTGCAACACCGTTTCAAGGATGTATGATGAAGGCATTGAAGGAGCTGAGCTCATCGCTATAAACACGGATGTCCAGCATCTTTATTATACAAAGGCTGACAGAAGGGTTCTGATAGGAAAGAAGAGAACGAGAGGTCTTGGAGCAGGAAGTTTACCTCAGGTTGGTGAGGAGGCTGCAAGGGAGAATGAGGAGGAGATAAGAAATCTGCTTGAGGGCTCTGACTTGGTTTTCATCACATGCGGTCTTGGTGGTGGCACAGGAACAGGAGCAGCTCCCATAGTTGCTGAGGCTGCTCAGGATGCTGGAGCATTAACAATAGCTGTTGTTACACTCCCGTTCTCTGCTGAGGGAGCAATCAGGAAGTCGAATGCCGATGCTGGCCTTGAAAGACTCAGAGAGGTTTCAGACACCGTTATTGTTATTCCCAATGACAGACTGCTTGAGGTGGTTCCAAACTATCCGATGCAGCTTGCCTTCAAGGTTGCTGATGAGGTGCTGATGAGAGCTGTTAAAGGAATAACGGAGCTGATAACAAAGCCAGCTTTGATCAATCTGGACTTTGCTGATGTCAGGACTGTTATGGAGAAGGGTGGAGTTGCGATGATAGGACTTGGAGAGGCAAGCGGAGAGGACAAAGCATCGGAAAGTGTAAGGAAGGCCCTGAAAAGTCCATTGCTCGATGTTGACGTAACCGGAGCAAAGGCAGCTCTCGTGAATGTGTCTGGCGGGCCAGACATGACAATTGAGGAGGCAGAGAGTATAGTGGAGGAGATTTACAGCAAGATAGACCCCGATGCGAGAATAATCTGGGGAGCAATGGTGGATCCATCTCTTGAAGGAACGATAAGGACTCTTGTGATTGTTACGGGTGTGAAATCCCCCCAGATATACGGAAGGAAGGGGCCTGCCATAGCCAAAAGATACGGCATAGACTTTGTCAGGTAAATATTTAAAAACCGAGCTTTAAAGTTCAGAGATATGGCCACCGATAATCTCAAGGATTACATAAACATACTCAAGATGACCAGAAAACCGGATAAAGATGAATTTGTCACAACAACAAAGGTATCCATTGGAGTTATGGCGGTAGTGGGGGCAATTGGATTTCTGATATATATTCTGATGGACGTTCTTCCGGGTGCTCTGAAATGACAAAGTATTTTGTTGTCAAAACAACAGCCAATCAGGAGAAGATAGTTGCAAGTTTAATGGCCGCCGGAGTCAAAAAAAGAAAAATCAACCTTTACTCAATTCTCTCACCGAAGGAGATCAAGGGCTACATAATAGTTGAGGCGGAGAGCAACGAGGATATAGTGAATGCTATCAAGGGAGTGCCGCACATAAAAGGTCTTGTGAAGGGAGACGTTTCATTTGCTGAGATAGAGCACTTTTTGAAGCCAAAGAAGGCTGCTGAGCAGATAAGGGAGGGATTCAAGGTTGAGATAATAAGTGGCCCCTTCAAGGGAGAACTTGCAGTAGTCAAGAGGGTGGATGAATCAAAGAATGAGATCACAGTTGAGCTGCTTGAGGCAGTTGTTCCAATTCCCGTAACTGTAAAGGCTGACAACGTCAGAATTCTTGAAAAAACAGGAGAAGAGGAGGTGTAATAGATGCCACAGGTTGTTGAAGTTCTTGTTCCGGGTGGAAAGGCAACTCCCGGCCCGCCGCTTGGTCCTGCAATAGGGCCGCTCGGCCTCAATGTGAAGGCAGTTGTGGATGCTATAAATGAGGTGACAGTGGACTTTGATGGATTGCCGGTTCCTGTTAAAATCATAGCCAAAGAGGACAGGACGTTTGATATTGAGGTGGGAGTGCCGCCAGTTTCAGCTCTCATAAAGAAGGAGATCGGGGCTGAGAAAGGATCAAAGGCAACGAATAGAGAGTTTGTAGGCGATCTCTCCCTCGATCAGGTGATGAAGATTGCAAGGATAAAGAAAAACCAGATGCTTGCCTACACATTGAAATCAGCGGTTCTTGAGGTTCTCGGGACAGCGGTCTCAATGGGAGTGACTGTTGAAGGAAAGCATCCAAAGGATCTTCAGCAGGAGGTAAGAGAAGGCGGAGTTGGGATACCTGAAGAGTAAAATTCTCCGTTCGATTTTTCTTACTCATTTTATCAGACGTGTGTTTTCGACAGTTTGAATTATATTTAAATACCATACCCCGATTTGTTGTTCTATGAGTGATGATGTTCCTCTTCCTGAAGTAAACATAGGTATGGTCGGTCATGTTGATCACGGAAAAACAACTCTTGTTGCTGCTTTAAGTGGTGTCTGGACTGACAGACACAGCGAAGAGTTGAAGAGAGGGATTTCAATAAAACTCGGATATGCTGATGCAACATTCAGAAAGTGTCCGCAGTGTGAGGGAACTGAAGCCTACATGGTTGAGAAAGTCTGCCCGAAACACGGGGTTAAGACTGAAATTCTGAGAACAGTCAGCTTTGTCGACAGCCCGGGTCACGAAACGCTCATGGCAACGATGCTCAGCGGTGCCGCGTTGATGGACGGGGCGGTACTTGTTATTGCAGCCAACGAGAAATGCCCGAGACCCCAGACAAAGGAGCATCTCATGGCTCTGGAGATAATAGGGGTTGACAGAATAGTCATCGTTCAGAACAAGATAGACATTGTCTCGAAAGAGAGAGTTATCGAGAATTACCAAGAAATTAAAGATTTTATAAACGGAACGATTGCGGAAAATGCCCCGATAATTCCAGTTTCTGCACAGCAGAGAGTCAATGTAGATGCGGTGATTGAAGTAGTGGAACTGACAATACCAACACCTGAAAGAGATCTGAATTCATCTCCGCTCATGTATGTTGCAAGGAGCTTTGATGTCAACAAGCCCGGAACAAAGCCCGACAGGCTTGTTGGTGGAGTTATTGGAGGCAGTCTTTCGAGAGGTGTCCTTAAGGTTGGGGATGAGATTGAGATCAGACCCGGAATAAAGGATGAGAAAGGAGTTTACAGTTCAATTTTCACGGAGGTTACAAGCATAATGGCTTCAGGCAAGACTGTTGAAAGTGCCACACCAGGCGGTCTGATAGGTGTTGCAACAAAGCTTGATCCATATCTCACAAAGGGAGATGGGCTTGTAGGAAATGTTGTTGGACACCCTGACAGCCTGCCCGATGTGCTTTACGGATTCACAATGGATGTAAAGCTTCTTGAGAGGGTTGTTGGGGCTGAAGAGGAACTGCTTGTTGAGAAGATAAAGATGAACGAGCCATTAATGCTGAGCATAGGAACATCAACAACCCTTGGAGTTGTGACGTCTGCAAGGGATGATCAGGTCGAGGTAAAGCTGAGAAGACCTGTCTGTGCAGGAAGTGGGGCTAAGGTTGCAATAAGCAGAAGGGTTGGCTCAAGATGGAGGCTGATTGGAGCGGGAACAATAGTCTGAGGAAAGCAATAATTGATACAAATGTTCTGATGTATATTTTTACAGAGAAAGCAGACGTTTTCAGCCAGCTGAGAGAACTCGGATACAGAAAGTTTGTTTTTCCCATGCAGATAATTGATGAGCTGAATAAACTAAGCATCAGCCTTGATGGAAGTGAAAGGAGAGCAGCCAGATTTGCGCTGAGTTTAATCGAAAAGTGCAGCGACTGCGAGACTATCAAAATCGAGGCTGAGGGAAGCGATAACGCAATTCTGAAACTTGCAGAGAAAGAAGGGGCTGTTGTCATAACAAACGACAAGAGGTTGAGGAAAAGGGCAAAGGAAAAGGGAGTTGTCGTGGGCTATTTGAGGGAGATGAAATACATTGAAATTGAGGGGGATTACTGATCCCGGGAGTATTTCGCAACATTTCTGCAGAACTGACACACATCCGAGGTTGTTATTTCCCCACAGATTCTGCAGTATCTGTACTCCTCTTTATCAATTTTCTTTTTTCTTGCAAGGTTTCTCAGAACGCTGACTCTAAATCCAGGAACTTTCCTCTCGATCTCATACACCAGTTCCTTCCATGTTGTCGATGGAGCATGAGGGCATTCATCTTCAACAAAAGGGAGATCTTTTGCAAGAACGTAGAGCATGTTTTCCCTCTCACTCATCTCGTAAAGTGGTCTTATTCTTGCCACCATTCTGTCGTAGCCTTCAAGTCTCGGCTTCTGTTTTTCGCTCCACTGTATGTTTCCTGAATAGAGATTTTTGAAAAAATTTGAAAGAATGTCCTCACCGCAATGCCCGGTTGCTATGCTATCAAAGCCTTTCTCTCTTGCAAATCTGTTCATCAGGTATCTTTTCACATTCCCGCAAACCGAGCAAATTTTACCTGAAACATCGCTCATTGTAAATCCATGGTCAGCAATCTTGACGATGTGAAGATCAATACCATATTCTCTGCAAAGAGTTCTAGCAGTATCTCCCGACTTTCTGCTGTATTCACCAATTCCCAGATCGATAAAAAGAGCGGAAAGCTCAAAATTTAACTTTTTTGAGAGTGATTTGAGAGCAGAGAGCATTGCAATGCTATCCTTCCCACCGCTAACAGCGGCAAGAACTCTCTCGCCATTTTTAATCATCCTGTATCTTCTTACGGAAGACTCCACCGCCCCGTCGTATTTGATGATGAGGCATTCTCTGCAGTAAATCTTCCCTCTAAACCTTTCAAATGCCTCACTGCCGCATCTCACACATCTCATCGGGGGATGTTTGGAATTGCGATTGAAAGTATTATCGATCCAAATATGATAAAAGAGAAGACCTTTGTGGCGATTTCCGCATTTTTCTTCCCGCCAAATTTCTCCATAATATCATAAAACACCCTTCCTCCATCAAGGGGCAAAGCGGGAAGACAGTTGAAAAGTCCAACGTAGAAATTGATCCAGCCAACCCAGTAGAAGATGTTGAGAGCATAGAACACCCAGTATCCAAGACTGGATGTGAAAAAATGGGTAACTGGGGGAGAAAAGCTGTTGAAAAATATTATGGGCATTGAAATTATGAAAAGCCATCCCGCAGGATTTGTGAGCATGGAAGGTATGCTTTTCAGAGTTTTCAGAATGTTGCTGGCATAGTAGTAGCTGAACGCAACTCCTGCGAAGTACTCCTCAACCTGAACGCCAATTAATGCTCTTCCATCTGACTTCTTGAGCTTTACACTGATCTCTCTGAACGACTGTCCATCATACACCTGAATTTTCACAGATTCTCCGGCCTTTTTTCCTTTCATCACCTTCAGAAAGTCATTCAGGGTGTGTATTTTTATACCATTGACGGAGGTTATTACCCACCCCTTCTGAATTCCCGCCTCTTTTGCGGGAAATCCATCAAGCAAGCCCACCACCTTCACTCCTGTCACTCCTTCAAGTCTCACCTTTCTGCCATCTTTCAGGGTTAGAATTATGCTGTTCTCATCTGAGACGGCTTTCGAGATGTCCTCGATGCTTTTCATCTGCCGGCCATTTATTCCAGTCACAACATCCCCAACCTTCAGTTCCGGATTTTCTGACTTTATAATTGCCATTGAGGGAGATATGAAGCCCAGCAGATAAAAGAAAACAGAAAATGCGATTGCAGCAGTTATGAAATTACTTATAACCCCTGATGAGAAAACCCTCAGTCTTGTCCCTCTCTCGCTGTCTTTCATCAGCTTTTCCTCATCGGGCTCTGCAAAACCGCCAATTGGAACAAGAGCAAAAAGCACGCCCATGGATTTTACCTTTATGCCCTCTGCAAGTGCCGATATTGCATGGCTGAACTCATGAACGACCAGTGTGACGATCAGTCCAATAAGACCCCATACAAGAGGGATGTACCTGTTCACTCCGGGAATGAGTAGAGCATTTCTCGGACTTGTCATCTCGGATGGTGGGGGGGGAGATGTTAGAAGTGTGTAATCCATGAAAAGAATGAGAAGGAACATGAATACCATTCCTAAAAAGACTGCGGGAATTCCCAGGTTACCAAGTACCCGCCATAGCCTTCTGTGAGATGCAATT
>JALUWC010000404.1 GCA_027019885.1 Geoglobus sp. | reverse complement strand
ACTCCCGCAACTATGCTGGGCGTACCCATGAACGTGTCGTTAAGCAGCCTTATGAGGTCTCTCAACCTGCTTTCCGGGAATTCTGAGAGGTAAACTGCTGTTAACAGCGCCGCCGGAACACTGATGAGCATTGTAAGGGCTACAAGTATTGCCGTTCCCTGTATGGCATTTGCCACTCCTCCACCCTCTTCCCCCGGAGGCTTGGGCAGAGAAGTGAAGAATTCAGGCGTTAAAGACTGGGCGCCGTTTATCACTGTGGTGGCTATGATGTGCAGCAGCGGGATAGTAATGATCACAAGGCTAAGCACGCTGTAAATAGTCAAAGCATGATCCTTCAGCTTTCTTGCTGCCATTTCCACACTATCATCCTCCCTACGAGATTTACCGCAAGAGAGATAAGCAGAAGCAGAAGGGCGATGCCGATAAGGGCTGAAAGGTAGACGTCTCCCGTTGCCTCCGTGAACTCGTTGGCTATGACTGCAGCCATTGTGTAGCCGGGGTTCAGGAGGGAAGCTGAGATGGTAGGGGTGTTGCCTATGACCATTGTAACAGCCATCGTCTCGCCAAGGGCTCTGCCATAGCCTAAAATCACCCCGCCGAATATGCCCTGCCTTGCGTAGGGTATGCAGACGTTTCTGATAACCTCATAGCGGGTGGCACCCAGGCTGTACAGAGCTTCCTTCAGGTCTTCAGGCACCATCAGCAAAGCCTCTCTCGCTATGGCCGCAACTATGGGGGTAACCATGAACGTGAGAATCAGTACAGCAGTTAACATGGAAAGGCCGCTGAGGGTTTTTCCCGAGAAAAGCGGGATGAAAGAGAGGTGCTGAAGCAAGGGCTGCAGGTTATCTCTGACAAAGGGGGCCAGAACAAATATGCCCCAGAGCCCTATTATTACGCTTGGAATCGCAGCGATGAGCTCGATGATTGAGGAAATGACGTCTCTAATACCACCCGGGGCAATCTCTGAGAGGAATATGGCTATTCCGACGCCAAGGAGGGTTGACAGCAGGATGGCCAGGCTTGCCGTTATCAATGTTCCATATATAAAGGGAAAAGCACCAAACAGACCTTTCAGAGGATTCCATACCACTCCAGTGACGAAGTTGATGCCCTGAGACCAGATGGGCAGGGAATTTGCGAGGAGCTCGTAGAAAAGGAGAGTGAACATGATGATGACGCTAATGGATGAAAAAAATGCAAGAAACCAGAAAATTCTGTCGCCCTGTGCCCGCTTCAGCTTCATGTTCATCCCTTTTTCCTTGTTGTCTAACTCCCTACCACTTTATCATGGATATGGTTTCAAGGTTTCGCTTTACAACTTCTTCCGGCAGAGGCACATAATGGAGAGCCTCGGCGTACTTCTGACCGTCTGTAACAATCCATTTCAGAAACTCTACAAGCGCCTTGGCTTTCTTCTCTGACATATAGCTGAGGTCCTTGTAAACCAGCAGATAGCTGAAGCTTGCTATCGGATACGCATTTTCGCCATCGGCATTGACGATGCTAACGCCATACCAGCTCTCATCACCCCTCGGCAGTTTACCTGCGGCGCTGGCTGCTGCAGCAGCCACAGTTTCAACGTTTGCGTCAACGAAGTTCCCTGCCTTGTTTTTCAGCAGAGCGAAGCTGACGTTGTTTTGCAGTGCATATGCCAGCTCGATGTAACCTATGCTGTACGGGTTCTGCTTTATCACAGCAGTCACACCCTCATTACCCTTTGCCTGAACTCCTCTGTTTCCGATGGCCTCCGGGAAGCTGAATACTTTACCTC
>JALUWC010000403.1 GCA_027019885.1 Geoglobus sp. | reverse complement strand
GTGAGCGTTGATGATAGAGGTCAGATGGTTTTGCCCAAGAGCGTAAGAGATAAGGCTGGAATAAAGGCCGGAGACAAGTTTGCAGTTGTGACGTGTGAGGGTGGCGGGGAACTTTGCTGTATACTGTTAGTTAAGGCCGATAAGCTTGCGGAGATGGTGAAAGAAATTATGTCTCCTTTTATGGCCAGCATGGGAGGTGTCAGCAATGTCAGCCAAGACAAAGAGTGATTCGCCCTCCCTCGAAAGCCTAATAGAAAGTGAGGATATTGGAATCGAAATCCTCCATCCCGGTGGGCTCGAAATAACAAGGGAGCTGGCAGAACTCTGCCACATCGGGAAGGATTCTCTTGTGCTGGATGTTGCATCCGGAACCGGTGAAACTGCTTGCTTTCTCGTGGAAAACTTCGGCTGCAGGGTGGTTGGTATAGACTACTCCGATTACATGGTTGAGAGAGCGGTGAAAAAAGCGAAAGAAAGGGGACTGGATATAGAGTTCAGAAAGGGAGACGCCCACAATCTGCCATTCCCTGACAATACATTCGATGCCGTCATATCGGAGTGTACTACATGCCTGCTGGACAAGGAAAGGGCAATAGAGGAGATGGTAAGGGTTGCCAAGCCCGGAGGTTACGTGGGAATTCACGATGTATGCTGGAAAGAAAATACTCCAGAGGATGTCAGGCGGAAGCTCGCTGAAATTGAAGGAGAGAGGCCGGAAACACTGGATGGCTGGAGAAAGCTGTTTGAAGAAGCGGGCTTGGTAGATGTGGTGATCATCGATAGGTCTCACCTCATTCAGGAATGGAGCAAAGAGCTCAAAAGAAAAATAGGGTTAGTGGGTCAGATCAGGATCTTCCTGAAAGTTATTAGGAACTGGGGCTTTGAGGGTTACAGGAGCGTTCGTGAAGTCGAAAGGATATTTCAGAGCCCTTACATAGGTTACGGGATAATCGTGGGGAAGAAGCCGATAAAGCTGTGAACGGAAGGTTGTTGGTGGATTAAACGTACTTGATGAATTTAATTTACATCACCTCCTCCACATCCACAGAAGTATGCTGGCTGCGCTCAGCAATATGATTACTGGTAAAATATCTAAACTTTCATTGTGACTTCTAATAGTCAATTCCCCCTCCGGCAAGTTTTCAGCGGAAAATCCTTCACAGTTAATCCCTTTAACCAATAAAGGGTTGCTGGTCTCGTAGTAGGGTTTCCATCCATTCTCCCAAACCAATCGAGAATTATGGCCAGCCAATCCTGCTTTTGCCAGTTGAGAGATTTGCTGAATATCTGAATCTGTTAAACCGGAAATTATTCCATTTTCTTTCAACCACTCGAGCTCAACTCTGATGGCAGTTTTAAAATCAAAATTCTCAAAAGAATCGTTAGAAACTCGCAAATCTACATCATACGCAGTTTTTGTTTCTATTTTTGCATTGTTCCACTCATGCTCTGTTATACCGGCAGAGGTTGCAATAATTTTGAGCTCTCTCATCAAGTCCTCTGTTAGATTTTTATTCCTGATTGCCACTGAGAACAAGCTCCCCTCAGATGCTCTACTGAATATCGAAATTTCCACACTTCCAGTTTCCAAGCTACCTTTCTTGGCCTCAATCAAAGATACTTCTACGGATGACTTTTTTAGTATTTCATAGCTCATTGACTCCATAAGGTCAACATCGGGCGTTAAATTTCTGTTTACCTGTATCTCCAGAAGGGTTTGAGTACGGGAGATTTTCACGGTTTCTGTGGGGATTTGCAGTCTAACACTCAAACCTCTT
>JALUWC010000402.1 GCA_027019885.1 Geoglobus sp. | reverse complement strand
CCGCATCCATTTGCAGCAAGTTCCTCCATTGCAATAAGCAGCTCTGTCATCCCCATTCCTGCTCCGCCGTACTCTTCCGGAATGACTATGCCAACAAACCCTGCATCGCTTATCGCCTTCCAGAATTCTTCAGCGAACTCTCCGTTCTCGTCCTTCTCTCTCCAGTATTCAGGAGGGAAGTCCTTGGCTATATCCTTGGCTGCATCAGCAATCATCCTCTGCTCGTCTGTAAGCCTGAAATCCATATTCTGCACCTCCATTTTAAATTATTACCAATCACTGGTAAAAAAATTAGGAAACGGGTTTGAAATAAAGTATGTCAGTCACCTTTCCTTCTCTCTCATCTTTTGGCTTCAATACAGGCTCAACTTCCATTCCGATTTCGATGTTTTCAGGCTCAACCTCACCAAGAAGATGAATTATCTTTCCGTCTGTTCCATCCATTCCAATTAAGGCGTAGATCTCAGGATTTTCAAGTTTGTTTCCATCTGAGTCGTAATTTACGACAGAGAATGCAAGAACACAGCCTTTCCCGTCAATCTCAACATATTCGGCCTCGCTGAAGTCAAACTCGCAGTAAATCCGGGGAGGGAAGAAAACACGGCCACATCTCTTGCATTTTGTTGCAATGAATTTTCCTTCATCTCTGAGCTTTTTGAAGAATATATCTCCTGCCTCACCGCTTGTGTATATCCAGTATAGCTCAATCTTGCCAGAAACATGCCTTAACTCCGCTGGATCCACAATCTTCTCATTGAAAACCATCTACTCCACCTCCAGAGGTTTCCAGTACATTATGTCTGTTACCATCCCCTCCCTCTCACTTTCAGGCTTCCAGACAGCTTTCACCTTCATGCCAATGTAAACCTTGTCCGGCTCGACTTCACCAAGCTTATGCAGAATTCCCATTTTAGGCGATGCACCATCTATGGAGATGACAGCAACAATTTCAGGCTCATCAAGGGGTTTTGCATCTGGATCTATGTAGGAGATGGAGAATGTCTCAACAGTGCCAGTGTCCTCAATCTCTACCCATTCATTTGCTGGTTTGAAGCAGAGTTCACAGAACACCCTTGGGGGTACCATAACTCTTCTGCATTTGCTGCATTTTGTTGCCAGAATCTTGCCCTCTTTCAATCCATTCAGAAATTTGCTTATTGCCTGACCGGCTGTAAACTGGTATCTTATGTCTGTGTGATCCTCAACATACGTTATCTTTTTCTTCTCAAAATCTCCAAGCTCAAGCTCTCTGCCCTTAACATAAGGAGGAGCCGAGATATCTTTCTTACCAACAGCCATCACAATCACCTCTTATTTGAAAGAACCATTACAGTTCCAACCTGCATTAAGTCACCCCATGCCTGAGTCACACCAGTTGTCACTTCCTTGGCAACCTGTCTCTTACCTGCCCTGTATGAGAGCTGCCAGTAGAGCTCTGCAACCTTCACACCCATTGTAGCAGCAATTGGGTTTCCAACTCCAAGCAATCCACCGCTCGGGCATACAGGCAGATCTCCATCTCTCGCTGTGACTCCCTCTCTCGTCAGAATCGGAGCTTCCCCCTTTCTCGCAAGTCCCAATCCTTCCATGTGGTGTAGTTCCTTGTAATCAAATGGGTCGTAAGGCTCTGCAACATCAATCTCCCTCTTAGGGTCTGTTATGTGCGCCATCTTGTAAGCCATTTTAGCTGCTTCAGCCACGTATCTCGGGAAGTAAAGATCTCTATTTGTCCAGAATGTTGTATCAAGCGCCCATCCAACTCCATCAACCCATACAGGCTCGTCT
>JALUWC010000401.1 GCA_027019885.1 Geoglobus sp. | reverse complement strand
CTAAGCTGAGGGAAAAAGGGTATGAGTTAAACGATGCAGACATAATGATTTCGGCAGTATCAATAAGAGAGAACGAGAAGCTTGTAACTCTCGACAGGGATTTTGAATACATCGGCAGTGTTTCGGAGCTTGATGTTGACATCTTAGAGGGTTAAAAATTGTTAAAAACATTTATGGCAGAAAAATTTGGAAAGATTGGATTTAGAGCAGGATAAGCTGGAAAAATGCAACCCGAACCCATTCAGGACGAAAAGGAAATAAGAGATGCAGAACTGCTGATCTCACTTATCTTAGGAAAGGCTGGGGGCAGAATAAGCATCCTGCACTTACACAAGATTTTCTTCTTTCTCTGGAAGTTTCATCCGCAGGTGAGAAGGCTTGTAGATTTTGTACCTCATCTGAAGGGTCCGTATTCTTTTGATCTGGATGAAATTATAAAAAACCCTACCTATGCGACTGATTGCTGGAAATATATACCACCAATAAAAAGATCAGAGGCTGAAAGAGCAAAAGGCGGCTATTTAGAATTAACTGAAAAAGGAAAAGAAATTTATGAAAAACTTGTAGAGGACTTGAATAAAGAAGCAAAAGAAGATGAGGATGCCCTGGCATTGATCTCTGCCATCGATTTAGTAGTGCCCTTATACGCCCGTCTGGAGTGGGATGAACTCTTATTTTTGCTGTACACCGATGAAACCAACAAGGAGTTCTCTGAGAAATCAGCGCTATCCAAGCTAATTCTTCAAAAATCTGAGAAGATTGTTAACAAGCTTGTTAGAAAGGGAATAATCCCTGAAGAAAAAAGAGAAGTTCTTTTAATAAGAGCTATAAGCTCGCATTAAAATTCCCACAGACTCAATTTTTTAGGAGAATGTTCAATTGTTCACAAACTATGAACTATAAGCTCATGCGTCATGAACATATGGAAAATTCTCTCCAGCAGGGAGAGAGTAGAAACCTTGGAATACATTCTGGAAAGAGAGGTGGTCGGAGTTGAGGAGGTTGCAACATCTCTGAAGAGAAGCAAGGGTTTTGTTTCACAGTTCCTCAGGTTGCTTGAAGAGGAGGGAATTCTGAAAGAGCATTCAGAAAGGCGGTTGAGGAAACTGCCAAGTTCTTCAACGAAAGGGATAGATTCTTTGAACTGATGAACAGACTAAAGGGAACGCTGAAGGTAGATAAATCCTGGAAAGAGCTGAAAATGGAGATCTATGAGCAGAATCTTCCTTGATAGCTCCATTCTTGTTGAATCACTTAAGGGAAAAGATTTGGCACTCAGGATTATTGAGATTCTACGGGAAAAAGAGCTTTGCTCGTCATAAATCCGATTGTGGTTAGCGAGGTTACATACCTGTTTATGAAATACGCTGGGAAATCCCGCATGAGGGAACTTTTTTCCATGCTCAATTCACTTGCGATGTTTGAGGTGAGTGCTGAAACCGTTTCAATTGCGGAGAAGCTTATGCTCGATTACAGTCTCTTTCCGAATGATGCTCTAATCCTCGAAACATGCAAATATCACGGAATAAAATATTTGGCATCTCTGGATAGTGATTTCGAGAGAGTTTGTGAGGTAGAGAAAATCACTTTAATAAATAACTCGGAAATAGCAGGAGGGATACGTTTTTGAGAGCAGGATACAAAGAAATACCAAATGACATGGGAAATGAGACTTTCCCGCTGAAAATCAAACTCAAACCAGTAAAAATCTTCGATAAGCCAGTTAAATTCAAACCTCTAATCCCAAAGCTTAAATTCATCACAAACAGGAAGAAGTGGAGCGGGCATCT
>JALUWC010000400.1 GCA_027019885.1 Geoglobus sp. | reverse complement strand
ATGTAAATGGTAACTTTGAGATATCATCAATCGTCTTTATATCCTCAGGTTTTATTCCCTGTTCCTTGAATCTTCTCCTGTAAAATTCATTATTTTCATACACCTTCTTTGCAACAGCTTTCATCATTTTGAGTTGATATTCACGCAATTCCTTAACTGGCATTGTTTCAATCTTTTCGTTCTCGAATGGCACAATGTTCACCTCCACTCTAAGGAAGTTCAACAACAGAAACAAGTTCTTCATAAAAAAATTTTATCATTTCCATTCATGTGTGTTTACGATTAACAAATTAATTGTGCTAATACTTTACAAATTACGTTAATCTCCTGCTAAAAACTTACAATATTTAGAATGATTTACTATTATAGTCTTTCTTGCTAAAAAATGACAATCAGAAACTTTAAAAAGGATAATATCGAACCTCTACACTGTAATAGTCTTGAGGTGAACCGGATGAACGAGGAAGAACTGCTTGTAAACTACAATTTAATGGAAGACCTCAAACCAAAAAACATGCCAGATGAAATTAAAATATGGGATGAAACTCTCAGAGATGGTGAACAAACTCCAGGCGTTGCTCTAACCATCGAGGAAAAAATCAAAATTGCTCAGCTAATGGATGAGATTGGAATTCATATTATTGATGCCGGCTTTCCTGCGGTGGCTGAAAGTGAAAAAAAGGTCGTGAAGTCTCTCGCCAAAGAGGGTTTTAAAAATTCGAGTCTGCTTGCTTCTGCAAGAACAGTTAGGGGTGATATTGAAGCATGTGTGGAATGTGATGTTGATGAAATCGCAACATTCATTGCGGCGAGCGATCTTCATATCAAGTATAAACTCAAAATGTCACGAGAAGAGGTTATTGAGAGAGCTGTGGATTCTATAGAATATGCAAAAGAACATGGTGTTGTTGTAAACTTTGTTACAGAGGATTCAACAAGATCTGATCTTGGTTATCTGACCAGACTCTACAAGGCTGCAGAGGAGGCAGGAGCTGATAGGGTTGTAATTTCCGATACTGTGGGTTTTGCCAGACCTGCAGTAATAAAACATATAATCAGTCATTTGAGAGAGAATCTAAGCATACCTCTTTCGATACACTGTCACAATGATTTTGGACTTGCAACCGCAAATACTCTCGCAGGCATAGAAGAGGGTGTATCGGTTCCACATACATGTGTTAATGGCTATGGGGAAAGAGCAGGAAATGCCCCGCTTGAAGAGGTTGTAATGGCTCTCGAGATTCTTTACGGATATAATACGGGAATACAGACAGAGAGATTGTATGAACTCAGTAAGATCGTGGAAGAGGCTTTTCTCGTCCCTCTTGCTATTCATAAGCCGATAGTGGGTGAAAATGCGTTCAGTCATGAAGCTGGAATTCATGTTCATGGTGTTCTGGCTCATGCATTAACCTATGAGCCAATACCACCGGAGATGGTGGGTAGAACGAGAGCATTTTTCCTTGGAAAGCACACCGGGGCGGCAATTGTTGAACATAAGCTGAAGGAGAAGGGTATTACCGCGCCAAAGGAAAAACTTATTGAGATCGTACAGAGAATTAAGTTCAGTGCAGAGACGAAGTCAAAAGAGGAACTTAAGAAGACAATTAAAGAGGCTCAGGAAGCAATTAAAAAGGCAAGAGGTGGAATTACTGAAGATGAATTCTGGAAGATTGTTGAGGAAGTTCTTGGAATCAAAATTAAATAAGCAGAGGGATACAGATGGTCTTGCGAGATGTTGTGAAAGATAGTCCGGGAGAAGATGTTTTTCTTCTTGGTAATGAGGCAAT
>JALUWC010000399.1 GCA_027019885.1 Geoglobus sp. | reverse complement strand
TTGCTCTGCCACATCTGGCATGCCTTGATCTCAACAGGCTTACCGTTAATCCAACCATCAACGAGCCCGTTACTCAGAGTGATATCGAACAAGTCTTTTGCGATCTCCTCAGCTTTCTGACCGTTGAAATACGCCTTTTCATTCCTCAGAACAATAGGGTCAATCATTTCCTTCTCAGCCTCCCGTAACAGTCACTGCAGAGAGGACAGCATCCAAGCATCACAGCCTCATCCTGAGAGAGCTTTGAGCCACAGAAGGAGCATTCAAGGGTATAGACAACTGCCATGATCAATCCTCCTTCTGTCTTTTCAGGAGTTCGTCAGCCCTGATGAACTCCACCCTGAGGATCATGTCCACGTACTGCCTTCTTGCCTTCTCTATCGGAGAGAGATCTGCAGGCTTCATTCTATCATCCTCCGCATTTAGGACATCTCCCGTGGTAGAGAGCCATTCCAACCCACCCGCAGTCCTCGCAAAACCAATATCGGTCTTTGATACACATCATACCTCAGCCCTCCTCCAGAACAGCCTCACCCTCTCCGTTCTTCACACCAAGGAGTCCAAGCTCTCTGAGGTTCTGCCAGACAAGGAGCCAGATGTATCTGCTCACGTTTCCCTTCACACCCATGATCTCTGCAGCCTTCTCGATCTTGGGCCCCCACTCATCCGGGATGTTGCTCCACACCTGCACGTTCACCACCTCACTATCTTTAGTTAGTATTTTGACTAACAACTATTTAAGGTTAACTATTTGACTAACTAAGATTAGCCGCAAGATTAACCTACACTAAAATATTGGAAACTCAACTTTAATTTGTGGAAACAATCTTTGAGATCATCAAAAAAATCTCCAAGAAATCCAACCTCACGATCCTCTTGATGCTAAAGGACTCTCCAAAAAGATGGAGCCAGTTGGAGAAAGTAATTTACAAAAAAAACCTATACCAGAGCATAAACGAGCTTTTCGACCTCGGACTGATTGAAGCAACAATAGTCCATGATACTCCTACAGGCTCGAAAGCCTATCAGCTCACTCCTCTCGGTAAAAAAGTTGTTCAGCTTCTGGAGCAGATTGAAAAGGAGTTTGAGGAGTATCATTCTAAGGCACCGCCTAAGGATCCAAAGGAGTTTATTAACGAATTGTTGGATGATGATTAGGAAAATAGCAAACTTTTAATAGCTCAGATTAAAGTGCCATATCATGAAAAGAAGTTTGATGTTGATCGCTATCTTAACACTAAGCATTATTTTCTCTGCATGCACTCAGTCAGGGTTTAAATCTGAGTCTACTGCCATTCTCTCTCAGTTCAACTCCGCTTTTGAGGAGTATGTGGAGGCAAAAGAAAAGCTCAACGAGAAAAAATATGGAGAAGCAAGCAACAAGGCACTCGAAGCTAAGGTAAAGTTCCAGACAGTCTTCAATTCTCTCGAAAAGCTAAGAAATTCAGCAAAGTCTGACAAAGAGAAGAAGCTCATAAACACATGGATCGAGGCAACCGAGTATTTCATAGACGCCTCCGACTCATTAAGCAGGTACATCACCCTCAGAATGTGGTTCGATCCCATGACTCCAATACCAGATCCATCTTACTATGAGGCAAAGAAGAAGGTTGATGACGCCTTTAAAGACTGGATGGACAAAGAATCCAAGGCAATCAGCAAAATGAATAAAGTGACAGATCTTCTAAAACAGATATGAAGCTCTATAGATTCTTAACCATTTTATTAGTACTACTCATTTCTTTAACAATTTCAGGCTGTTCTGACATTCAGGATGTCAAAAAGCCCAAT